>CAZFQV010000007.1:16094-20498 GCA_964521175.1 uncultured Sphingobacterium sp. | reverse complement strand
TTAGAAAGATAGCGAGGTAATGTATGGCGATCAATCCTATAGATAAAATTAATGCCATGATAAACGGGCCGGGCCCCGTTAATCGTGAAGAGTATGCAGAAGCTCTTGTTCAAGCTTATGGCAAAGAAAAGTTTGATGAGATCAGCAAAAACCATGTAGAGCTTACATATGGCGATACGCTCTCTCTAAAAGATGTAAAAATAATCCAAAAAGACGCAGCAACTGTAACTAAAAATGATGAAGAGCGTCACGAAGAATTCATGAGAGGATTCCTTGGAAGAATGCTTTTCTCAGGTGATGAAGCTTTAAAATCTTGTAAAGTACTTTAAGGAGGTGAAAAAATGAGATGCATGTTTTCGAGAATGATGTTGCAACAGGCCAATGTACTCATGTTTGATGAGCCTACGAACCACCTCGACTTGGAATCGATTACGGCCCTAAATAATGGGATGAACGATTTCAGAGGCGTCATCCTGTTCACGTCAAGAGACCATGAGCTTACCGAAACGGTGGCAAATTGAATTGTAGAATTAACCCCTGGCGGGATTATCGATAAATTGATGACGTATGACGAGTATATAAACAGCGCAGCGGTAAAGCAGCAGCGTGAAGAACTATATGCCTTAGCATAAGCACCAGTCTTCGAAATATAAAAAGCCCATTGAGTTCGCTCAATGGGCTTTAATTTTAAATGGCATTAAAGTCCCGCCCTTCGCTGTAATACAGAGATCGGCATCGTAAGCATCCGACCAATAGGCTTACCTCCTCTATAGGTGATCAGCTTTAGCTGCGAAGCATCCACCGGTGCGACAAGAGGAGTGGTATACTTCGGATAAAATCGGTCAGGGAACGAGTTATCAAAGCTGTAGTAGATATCCAGTCCCTCTACTTCTGTGCTCAGCTCAATCTTTAGCCTCCTGTCTGCAGTCTTACTCGCCTTGAATATCGGATCATAAACGCTCGGTGCATACTTTATCTCCGCGAGATCAAAGCGCTTAAATTGACTTTCAACCCGACCAAAGAAATCAGGCCAATTTTTCTTTCCTTTAGGCGACCATACTGACTCCGAAATCGCAAAACCCCGTGGCCAAGTCATGTATTCCACCTGGCGGATATTATATATTTGTTCTGTCCATAAATTTGCCTGGCCTCCTTTAATATACTGAGGATCAACCCCATCGGGCACAGGTTCAAACTCGTAGGATTTGCTCAGGCGTAATGACGCATATACTTTCGGTTCAGATATTTCATCAGACTGCATATAGTCCAGATAGGCGTAGGTAGTCGGACTCATAACCACTTCGTGCTTATTATGAGCTGCTTCAATACCATATTTCATCCCCCGCCAGCTCATCACGGCCGTTGCCGGATCCACACCACCCTCGAGAATTTCATCCCAGCCCATTAGCTTCTTACCTTTTGATTCGACAATCTTTTGTACTCTCCTGGTGAAATAGCCCTGCACCTCCTTAATATCCTTCATTCCCTCACGAGCCATGAGTGCCTTTATCTGCTCATTCTGCTGCCAATAGTTAATTGGTGCTTCATCACCTCCCAGATGTATGTATTGGAAGGGGAAAAGTTTTGCGATCTGACTAACGACCGTATCTAAGAATACGTAAACCTTTTCATTTGCAGGGCAGAGCGTATTATCGACTAAAGCCTTGGGCGGCGCTCCACCCGACCAGTCCATAATCTTTTCTCCCGATCTTACTTTATAATTGACCGCCTCAGGAGTACATGAAAGTTCCGGATAAGATGCGATGGCTGCAAGACTGTGCCCCGGAACGTCAATTTCGGGCATGATATTAATAAAACGCTCTCCGGCATAGTGAATTAGTTCCTTGATATCTTCCTGGGTATAAAAACCGCCATAATCCCGGGCTTCATCGGGAGTGGGCGGAATAAAATCGCCAAACGTGCCCACTCGCTTTACATTCCATGCCCCCACCTCAGTAAGTCTGGGAAGTCCTTTTATTTCTATCCGCCAGCCCTCATCATCGCTCAAGTGAAGATGCAGGAGGTTGAATTTGTACCGGGCCATCGCATCTATATATTGTTTAACCTCTTCCTTCGTGAAAAAATGACGGGCTACATCGAACATTAAGCCTCTCCATCCCAGCTTCGGATAATCTGTGATTTCGACAACGGGAGCAGTCCAGTTGACGTTCAAAAGCTGAACTTTACTTTCGATTTCTGCCGGAAACAGCTGCAGCAGGCTTTGAACACCATAAAACAAGCCGGCTGGCTTATTGGCCTTTATGAGAATATGGCCTGTTTTTACAGAGATATGATAGCCTTCGTTACCTAACTTCTGATCCTCATTGGCATTCAATTGTAACTTGATTGTGGGATCTGCTGAATTGCTTACAGAAATCACTCTGTAACCTGTGGGCTCAGACAGCCTTTCGCGTAAAATAGCAACCGTCTCTCTCAATTCCGGTATGTTAGCAGCCTGAATCGTTACACTTTTTGGCAAAGTGAAATGCCCGTTGCCTGGTATCACCGAAACTGGCTGAGGAATAATTGCGATTTTTGCCGACTGACTAAAGGCGTTCGACGAGAGCAGCAGGAAGCATAGAAAATAAAGGGCCTTTTTCATAGAAGTTACTATTGTTAAAAAAGTATAATGATGCAATTTATATAAATTAACAGAATCTACAATTTATGATGACAGAGAAATTTTCTCATCATTATGGGTACACAAGTATATAACCACCCACCCTTAACTTTACAAAAAAGAGGCTGTCTCAAAAGGACAGTCTCTTTTTTGTAAAGAATAAATAGTGAATTTTATTTTCATAATCTATTGATATTCAGTATATTAATTCATGAAAATCGATCAGAAAGGAACTGTTTTCAAGTGCTATAATCCTAATCAGCTATTCCTGCTGCCGCCTTCCTTAGATGACTTGATAAGCATATAAGAAAACGTATGGCTGTCATCACCAACAGCTCACTGCAGATACGGGGTATGGAAGCCAGCAGAATTTTCAGTTTCTGAGCAAAGAAAACATAGAGGCATTTGTGAAATATGGTTCTGTCGAAAAAGAACAACAGCAGCCAATCACGACTCAAATTGATCATTCCGATCAGCTGCATTATGATGCACAGGGTGACCACCATATTTGTCCAATGGGGCAAAAATGGACTTCACAAAATTAACTGCTGCCGGATTTAAACAACGATTTTCCAGATACCAGGCAAAGAGATGCTCGGGTTGCCCTCTGCACAGCGCTTGTCATAAAACAAGGAAACCGGATATGGAAGTAAACCATAAGCTTAACCGTTTGAAAGCCGTAGCCAGAGAAAAACTGTTATCACCAGAAGGAATAGCTAAACGAAAACAGCGATGCTATGATGTCGAACCCGTCTTTGGTAACATCAAGCAAAACAAAAACTTTAAACGGTTTATGCTTAGGGGATGAGGTAAAGTCGAAATTGAAGCTGGACTGATCGCATTAACTCCTAGTCTGAAGAAATGGGCAGCATAAGGCCCCTCTTTTAATCAATTGTTTCTCCCCCGGAATTGAAACTCAGCAAAGAGATCAATATATTTATGCATGAAAAAGGCCGCCTCGAATTACGTTTCGAGACAGCCTCCTTTATTTTCTAACTTCAGTGCCCCGAATGCCCGTCAGCACCATGGGCATGTCCATGAGAGAGTTCGTCGTCAGTGGCTTCGCGAACAGAGAGGATCTTACCAATAAAATGGAGATCCTGGCCGGCCATTGGATGGTTGAGATCAACAATAACCACTGTGTCCGAAACCTCCTTAACTGTTGCACGAAATTGATTTCCTTCATTGTCCTGCAAAGGAAGAATAGCTCCCGCTTCGGGTTTTTCAACCTCGCCAAACATTTCTAAAGGCAATTCTGCTATCGCATTTTCATCTTTACTGCCGTAAGCATCGTCTGCAACCAGATGGAAGTCATAAGCATCTCCGGCACTAAGTCCCGCAAGATTCTCTTCAAATTTGGGAAGCATCATTCCGACGTTATAAAGGAACACCAGCGGATTTTGCTCATCTGCTTTTTCCACAAATACTTCTTCTCCATTCTCTTTGGTATAGAGATCATAGGTCAGCGCTACTACGCTGTTCGCTTGAATTTTCATTTGTTTGTAGTTAAATGGTAATAAACCATTCGACACTTAATTTTCGGCCGAATTTATTTGATGTAGTGAATTAATATGCTGAAAAATGAGGTCATTTATGACCCTCTGACACAGTACCCGGATTATTGATCTGTTTAACTGCCTCTGTTATCTCAGTAACAGGCAAAGAACAGGTCTTATTTTGACATACAAATATTCTGGTATCCTCATACCATTTATTAGTCAGCAAAGGTAACGTTCTTGTTGTTTTTCCTAAATGAGATCGGAAGAGCGTTGTGTTGGGTAAGA
>CAZFQV010000007.1:0-16084 GCA_964521175.1 uncultured Sphingobacterium sp. | reverse complement strand
ATAATATTTCTCTAATTCTGCTCTTTTTTGTTCGGCTTCCGGTCCGGTGATTGCAAGCTCGTAAACACCGGAAATCATGTTTAGAAGCAAGGACGCCCAGTTTGAATAACCTGATGGATACTTCTTAATATGTGGGAAAACATTTTTTAACATTTGCCCGGAAATTTCCAGATAGGACGGCATATCAAATAAATGTCCGAGCTTAAAAAGATTGTTAGCCATCACCGAATTTGACGAAGGGATTACGTTATCCAATATTTCCTGCTGTCTGGCAATAAGTTGTTCGCCAGAGCCGGAGGTGTAATAAAACAATCCATTGTCATCATCGTAAAAATCTGTTAACATATACTCGCCCAGCTCCCTGGCTTTCAGTAACCAAGCTTCATCAAAAGTTGATTCATATAAACCGATAAATGCATCAATTACAAAGGCATAATCATCCAGGAAAGCAGGCGAAGGCCTGGAATCATCGTGTACCCTCATTAATAAGCCATCCTTAAAGAGCTGCGTAAGGATAAAGCTTCCTGCTTTAATAGCGGTATCAAGAAAGTCCTTTTCATCGAACACCCGGTATGCATCCGTATAAGCCTTAATCATCATGCCGTTCCAGGATGCCAGAATTTTGTTATCCAGTGCGGGTCTAACCCTGGTTGAGCGAGCCATAAAAACTTTCTCCCGTGCAGAACGAATCCTGGATATTACATCTTCCGTCGTATGCCCGCTGTTAAGCTGCCCGGAATCATCTGCCCTGTATAACACATTTGTGTGTTCCTCTTCCCAATTACCCTGTTCGGTAACATGATAATAATGGTTAAACAGTTCAGCCTCATCCCCCAGTATTTCATCCAGTTCTTTCTTGGTAAAGGTATAGAACTTACCCTCCACCCCTTCGCTATCTGCGTCCAAAGCAGAATAAAATCCTCCTTCAGGCGAACTCAACTCCCGGCTTACAAAATCCAGGGTCTGATAAACGACATCTTTATAGATCTGATTTTTACTAAACTGAAAAGCCTCTGAATAGAGTGAAACCATCTGCGCATTGTCATACAGCATTTTTTCAAAATGCGGAATATGCCAGCGACCATCTACTGAATATCGTGCAAATCCCCCTCCTATCTGATCGAATATTCCCCCGAAGGCCATCTTCCGGAGCGTTATGTTTGCAGCGACGTGGGCAGCATTATCGTTCATTAAACAGGCATAACGAAGCATAAAATGCCAGTTGTTGGGAAGAGGGAACTTAGGCACCCGGTTATAGCCTCCTTCGGAAAGATCAAAAGACCGCTTCCATGCCTCAAATATCTCAATGAGATCTTTTTTGCTAAAATCTTCATTATTTTTTAAAGCAACAAGCTGATCGCTCTGGCGAATACCTTCGGTTAAACGCTCTGCGTATCCTTCGGCTTCTTCCGGTTTTGTAGCCCAAAAAGCTGCCAGACTGTTCAGAAGATTCATCCAATCTTTCTTACCGAAATAGGTTCCTCCGTAAATTGGTCTTTGGTCAGGCAGACAGAAACAATTCAGCGGCCAGCCACCACTGCCAGTCATTAACTGTACAGCGGTCATGTAGATTTGATCAATATCGGGCCTGCTCTCCCTATCGATCTTAATACAGACGAAATACTTGTTCATCAACTGTGCTACTTCCTGGTCTTCAAAACTCTCTCTTTCCATCACATGGCACCAGTGACATGCAGAATAACCTATACTAACCAGGATCAATTTATTTTCGGCTTTCGCTTTGGATAAGGCTTCTTCAGCCCAGGGATACCAGTCGACCGGGTTGTGGGCATGTTGTAGCAAATAAGGGGAAGTTTCGTCTTTTAGTCGGTTAGCCATGGAGTATCGTTTTAAGCAAAAATAGGAAAGTCTCCCATATAACGGTTCTATGTGCCTATTTAAATAGAACGGCTTTCACAGCTTAAAGTTTAAAAAATATCTTCAAGATAAATTTTAGTCTTAAATTTCGGCAATAATGAAAATACCCAAGACTATAATTACCCACTTATTTCATAAAATAGTTTATAATAAATTCGCAAGAGCATGCTGGAGAACGCCGCGCACATATGCTCACTTAACTTACCTGCCATTGAAAAATAAAGTTTAAATGAAAATTACTCATACTGATATCTACCGTTTTAGCATCCCAATGGAGCCATTTGTTATTGCTACCGGCATAATGGATTATGCACAAAATGTATTGATCAAAATCCATACTGACACCGGATCATACGGACTGGGCGAATGTTCGGCTTTCCCCATGATCGTGGGTGAAACCCAGGAGACCTGCCTTATTATGGCACGTGATTTCGCTCAAATATGGAAGGGCAAGGACGCATTGGATATCGAGAGCCGCCTGCAGGAATTAAACCATTATACTGCCCATAATTCAACAATAAAGAGCGCGTTCGATATGGCACTTTACGATCTCGCTGCTAAAGACGCCGGACAGCCTTTGTATAAGTTTCTCGGCGGGGAGAAAAGAATAGTAGAAACCGATATGACAATCGGAATTGGCAGCCCGGAAGAAATGTGTAACTCAGCGTTAAAATACCAAAGACAGGGTGCGACGATGCTAAAGATTAAGCTTGGAAAGAATGCGGATGATGATCTTCAAAGAATCCGGATGATCCGCCAGGCTACAGGTTCTGGAATGAGGATCCGCGTTGATGCAAATCAGGGCTGGGACTTCCCGACCTCTGTTAAATGCCTGAACGGAATGCAAGATTTAGATATCGAATTCTGTGAGCAGCCCATGCGTACCTGGTATGATGATTTGTTACCTGACTTACGGAAACAGACGGATATAAAGATTATGGCCGATGAAAGTTGTTATAATCACCACGACGCAAGACGGCTAATCAATTCAGGATCATGCGATTATATCAATATTAAATTTGCGAAATCTGGCGGAATTAATGAAGGTCTAAAGATCCACCAAAAGGCTTCCGAAGCAGGAGTTGCGTGCATGATCGGCAGTATGCTTGAAAGCAGGATAGCGTTGACTGCTAACCTCCACTTTGCTTTTGCCTGTCCGGGCATTAAATTTTATGATCTGGACACTTGTCTGCTCGGTCATCTTAAAGATCCTGTTAAAGGAGGGCTAAGCTACCAGGGATATTTCCTGGATCTTCCTGAAAGCATAGGCCTTGGCGTCGATGCCGACGAAGAATTTCTGAAAGAATGTGAAAGATGGACCTTATAAATAATCGCAAAGCCAGTCTCCCGACCGTTATGTAATGTTAAGCTTTGCTTAGTTCGGCGAAATACTTATAGAATAAAGGAATGGTCTCAATCCCTTTGTAAAAATTAGCTTCATCAAATTTCTCATTAGGCGAGTGAAGGTTATCGCTATCCAGTCCAAAGCCCATTAAAACAGTTTTGATGCCCAGTTCTTTTTCAAATAACGCTACAATCGGAATACTTCCTCCACCCCTTGTCGGGATCGGCTCCTTTCCAAAAGAATCGAAAATAGCTTTACTAGCTGCGCGGTAGGCGATACTGTCAGTCGGTGTAACTACAGGTTCACCGCCATGATGAGGAGTAACCTTTACTTTCACATAATCAGGTGCTAGTTTCTTAAAATGATTTTTGAAGAGCTCTGTAATCTTGTCTGATTGCTGATTCGGTACCAGACGCATGGAAATCTTTGCATATGCTTTTGCCGGCAGCACGGTTTTGGCTCCTTCACCGATATAGCCTCCCCATATCCCATTGACCTCCAATGTAGGGCGGATTCCAGTGCGCTCTAAAGTAGTATAGCCCTTTTCACCCCATAACTCCTCCACTCCCAAGTCCTTTTTGTATTCAGCCTCATCAAATGGCGCTTTATTCAGCTCTTCACGCCCGGCGGCACTAAGTTCTTTGACTTCATCATAAAATCCAGGAATAGCGATCCGATTATTTTCGTCGTGTAGACAAGCAATAAGTTTTGCGAGAACGGTTGCCGGATTGGCAACCGCTCCGCCATATACTCCTGAATGGAGATCTCTGTTAGGGCCCGTGACTTCAACTTCAATATAAGATAGCCCGCGCAAACCTGTTTCAAGGGACGGGGTTTCCAGACTGATCATGGCGGTATCTGAAATCAGCACCACATCTGCTTTCAGACGATCTTTATTTGCCCTTACGAAATCATCGAGATTGCTGGATCCAACTTCTTCTTCGCCTTCAATCAGAAATTTAATATTACAAGTTAGGGTTCCGGTACTCATCATCAGCTCGAAAGCCTTCACATGCATGTAAAACTGCCCCTTATCGTCGCAGGACCCTCTGGCGAAGATCTTTCCGTCTCTTAATACAGGTTCGAAGGGCGGCGTTCTCCACAGCTCGACAGGATCAGGGGGCTGTACATCGTAATGACCGTAAACCAACACAGTAGGTAAAGACTTATCGACAATTTTCTCTCCGTAAACTATAGGATAACCAGCCGTAGAGCATATTTCAACACGGTCGGCTCCCGCAGCCTCAAGCTTTTCTGACACATAAGAAGCCGTTTTCAGCATATCTTCCCTGTGTTTTGGGTCTGCGCTAACGGAAGGAAACCGAAGTAGTTCAAAGAGTTCGTCCAGAAAACGACCTTTATTAGAATTTAAATAATCTTTAATTGTTTGCATATGCTGACTTTTAGTCATAAAGACAAAACCAGGCCCCATTAAGGGCGTAAGGCCATGATCCGGGAATATCTATCCCCCCGGATCGGCGTCCGAAGAGCATAGATGATCCCATTCACAAAGCTTTTTTTACCTCGTGGGATATGATCTATCCGATGATCTTATTTTTTCTTTCTGACCGGCAGGGATTTAACCGGGCTTAATGGGGCAGGTGAAGATGGATTCAACGGCGCCTGCAGAGACAAGGTATCTGTTGGTACATACCTGAAGCCGTTAGTTCCATCGCCAGAATCTGAACCACCGAAATCCCAGCCGCTTCCGCCACAATCCCTACATAATATCTTTTCAGGACTGTCTGTTTTCTGAAGTGTATTGCCTGGATTTAGCCCTTCATCCTTCTCACATGCGGTAGAAAACAGAATTCCGATAACTGCTACCGCCAATAATTTTCTTTTCATGGTGTTGAGTTTCTATTAGTAATATCGATAAATACCATTAAAATTAAGAAGTATTTCGTGATATTAGCTAAATATAAAGCTAAATTACACTATTGATTCTAGAATGAGAATATTAATCCTCATCTTATCCCTAATCTTATTTAGCCCAAGCGCTTTTACACAACCTTCTGCGAAAAATTCTACTAAAAAAAATAATCTATCCGACACTGTCAAGATCATTAAACTCAACGAAGCCGCTTTTAATAACCGCCTTAAAAATCCCGAATACACCATAAGACAGGCATCTAAAGCATTATTATTGGCCTCGCAACTTGAATACGATAATGGTATCGCAGAGTCATATCGTGTTATAGGGGTAGGAAAATATTATTTAAATAATACTGCAGCTGCAATCGAAAGCTATTTAATGGCCTTGAAATACTTCAGGGAAAGTAAGAATTTAGTAGGAGAAGCGAAAGTATACAACAACATCGGTAATCTCTACCGGGATATCGATAACGATAAGTCGCTCGAAAATTTTTCTAAAGCTCTTGAAATTGCTGAGAAACTGAATGCGGAAGAATTGATAGCCGGACTGCATTTGAATATTGGAACCGTTAACCAAAGAAAAAAGGATTACCCGACTGCCCTAAGCTATTATAAACGTAGTCTTGCTATGTTTAGCCGGCTGAAAAATCAGACAGGTATCATACAGAGCAGACAAAATATAGGCTTGGTATACTATAATACCAAACAATATGATATAGCGGAGAAATATTTAAATGAAGCCCGGAATGGTGCAAAAAGGGCGAAGTTAGATAATACCACCTCGAGCATAGACTTAACGCTCAGCGCTGTGTTCGTGGAACAAGGGTGCTTTGATGAGGCTCAGGCCCTTATCGCGGAAGGTTCCCGACTAGCTAAACTCGTCAAAAACTCAAAGCTTGAATACGATTTTCTACTGTCGTCCTATGAGCTGGAAGCCAAAAGGAAAAACTATCAAGGTGCTTTGCATTTCCTCCGGCTTGTCTATCAGCAGGACAGCATCACTTATAAGAATAACGTTTCCGATAAAATCAGCCTTCTTGAAGCTCAACACCGGCAGCTCGAAAAACAAAGAGAAAATGAACTGACTATTGCCCAGCAAAATTACACCAGGATACTCTTCTGGGCCAGTACTTTAGTCGCGGTTCTGGCATTTTTCGTAATCTTCCTTCTAATCAGAAATGTTAGAAAATCTGCTCTTATAAATGAGGAGCTCACCCGACTAAACGAGGAAGTTTCCAGACAGAAGGATGATCTGGACCACGCCAATCAAAACCTGGAAGCGATTATTGCCGACCGTACCAAAGATCTTCAGATTAAGAACAAGAAGCTTTCTGAATATTCCTCCCATCTGTCACACCAGATTCGTGGCCCGGTAGCGACGTTTAAAGGTCTCCTCCTCCTAGAAAAAGACGACCTTATCGATAATGTTGAATTCGTTGAACAACTTACCAAGTGCGTCAATGATCTGGACGATAAAATTATTAATATAAATGAAAATCTGAATAATCCTGATATCGCCGGATTCTTCGAAGGAAAGTAGCGGTTTAGGTTAAAGTTTTCCAATTATGACGCTATCTTGTTAGATTAATCGGGCATTCCTGTCAGCGTCAAACCAAGAAATTCAAATCTCTTTAGTAATTTAGCGCCCAAAACGGGAATAGATTTTGGATTATTTGGATGACTTAAATCCTTCACAAAGGGCAGCGGTAGAACAGACAGAAGGGCCGGTAATGATTGTTGCCGGAGCTGGGTCAGGAAAAACAAGGGTTATCACATTCCGCGTAGCCCACCTGATAAGTAAGGGAGTTGATCCTTTTAATATTCTAGTGTTAACTTTCACCAATAAAGCCGCGAAAGAAATGCGGGAGCGGATCATGAAAGTTGTTGGCTCCGAGGCTAAAAATATCTGGATGGGCACCTTTCACTCGGTATTTGCCAAGTTGCTGCGGGTCGAGGCCCAAAAGATAGGGTATCCGGGTAACTTTACCATCTATGATACCGATGATAGTAAAAGTCTGATCCGGGCTATCCTGAAAGAACAACAACTGGATGATAAGCTCTATAATGCGAATTTTGTATATAACCGGATATCATCTTCGAAGAACAATCTGATTTCTCCGGAAGAGTATTTGCAGAACGAGCATATTCAGGCTGAAGACTTTTCTACGGGACGTGGCAAAATGGGCGAAATCTATCAAATATATTCCCGACGTTGTTTCAGAGCCGGAGCGATGGACTTCGACGATCTGCTTTTTAAAACCAATGTGCTGTTGCGTGAAAACCCGGAAGTTTTGTACAAATACCAGAATAAATTCAAATATTTAATGGTAGATGAGTACCAGGATACCAACTACTCCCAATATCTGATTGTAAAAAAACTTGCCGCAAACAATGAAAACATATGTGTGGTAGGCGATGATGCACAAAGCATCTATGCTTTCAGAGGAGCAAATATTCAAAATATTCTGAATTTTGAGAAAGACTATCCTGATCTGAAAGTATTTAAACTCGAGCAAAATTACAGATCTACTCAAAACATTGTGAATGTGGCGAATAGCATCATTGCAAATAATAAAAACCAGCTCAAGAAAACGGTATATTCCGAAAATGAAACCGGTGACAAGATCAGGGTTCTCCGGGCTTTTACTGATAATGAAGAAGGCAAGATTGTCGCCGAAGCAATCGCACAGGAACAGGCCCTAAAGGGTTCGAAATATCAGCAATTTGCAATCCTGTACCGTACCAATGCACAATCACGTGCGATGGAGGAGGCCCTCAGGAAGTTAAACGTTCCCTATAAGATCTACGGTGGTCTTTCATTTTATCAGAGGAAAGAAATCAAAGACCTGATTGCCTACTTTAGGCTAACATTTAATCCCAACGACGAAGAGGCCATCAAAAGGGTTATCAATTATCCTCGCCGTGGGATTGGCGATACGTCCCTCGAGCGAATCATTATCGCTGCCGACAAACATAATATAACTTTATGGGAGGTGATTTGCGATGCCTCGCAATACCTCGAGCCTAGAAGTGCTACGGCTGTCGCCAATTTCGCCTTGCTTATCCAGAGTTTTCAGGTAATGACGAAAACCCACTCGGCCTACGATACAGCCTTACACATTGCTCAACATTCTACCATTCTGAAAGACCTATACTCAGATAAATCTGTAGAAGGACTGAGCAGACATGAAAATATCCAGGAGCTGCTTAACGGCATCAAGGAATTCAGTGAACGGGAAGATATAGAAGACAGAGGTCTTGATATTTTTATGCAGGATGTTGCTTTGCTTACTAATGACGATAACGACAAGAACCCCAATGCAGATACGGTGTCGCTAATGACGATTCACTCGGCGAAAGGGCTGGAATTTGATTTTGTATTTGTTGTGGGGCTGGAAGAGAACCTTTTCCCCTCCCAGATGTCACTTAGCTCGCGCACTGATCTTGAGGAAGAGAGACGGCTTTTTTATGTCGCTATTACTCGTGCAGGCAAAAAACTTACACTCTCGTATTCCACATCACGTTATCGTTGGGGCACGTTAACCAGCTGTGAACCAAGCCGCTTCGTTGATGAAATTGATCCAAAATATCTTGAATTAGATTTCAAGGCTCAAAGCAAGCGCCAGGTGGGTTCATTTGAAAACCAGGAACGATCAGCATGGCAGCAAAAAGAGATGTTTAGCAAGCCTAAGCCTTCATCTATCCCTAAAACCAGCTCCCTTTTGCCCCGGGCCCATACCCCCAGTGAAGGCTTCGCTCCATCTGATACTTCAGGCCTTCAGGTAGGTATGGAAGTAGAACATGAACGTTTCGGATATGGCAAAGTGATCAATCTCGAAGGCAATAAACCGGACATTAAAGCGACCATATTTTTTAAAGAATTAGGACAGAAGCAATTATTATTAAAATTTGCTAAATTGAGAATTGTTAAATAATTTCAAAATCGCCCCTGTAAGCTCAGAATCCACATAATTAAGGCTGCGATAATAAATAAAAACCATGATATTCGATTATAATACCACCAGGAAAAAGCTAATCCTTGCAGAATACGGACGTAATGTGCAAAATATGGTTAAATATATTGTCGATCTTCCTACCAAAGAAGAACGTAACCGTTATGCACAAGTAGTAATTGACCTCATGGGATTCTTGAATCCACATCTGCGAGATGTTGCGGATTTTAAGCATAAATTATGGGATCATCTTCATATCATTTCTGATTTCAAGATTGATGTTGATTCTCCTTATCCAAAGCCGTCTGAGGATGCTATCCGGTTTAAGCCGGCCCCACTGATTTATCCGCAGCAGCGAATTAAATATAAGCATTACGGCAAGACTGTCGAACTAATGATCAACAGAGCAAAGGCCATAGAGGATCCGGAACGCAAACAGCTAATGGTCCAGTCGATCGCAAACTTTATGAAAATGGCTTATGTCATATGGAATAAGGATAGCGTAGCTGATGAAACTATTATCAAGGACCTGCGTGAGATGTCCAACGGGGAACTCCAGCTTGAAGATCATGTAAACCTGCAAAAGGTTGAAGTACGCCAGCCAAGTCCGGTAAACAGGCAAAGGAGCAATCAAAAGAACAGGCAGAGTAGTGGTGGCAGCAGTCGCAATACTGCCGGTTCAAATCGTAGAGCCAACAATCCCGGTAGCAAGAGATATTAAATTGATTGAACTCTGTACGATCTCTTGTCTAATTCCATAAGCGTGATACCTAAAATCAGTAAACGAAGTAAATGAACGCATTCGAAATTGTTGGCGGCAAACCATTAAAAGGCGAGATAATACCTCAGGGGGCTAAAAATGAGGCATTACAGGTAATCTCTGCGGTATTACTAACTTCAGACAAGGTAACTATCAGCAATATACCTGATATAAAAGACGTCAATAAACTGATTGAGCTGATTGCAGACCTTGGCGTCAGTGTTGAACGTCTTAGTAAAGACAGTTATACTTTTGAAGCCGCTAATATTGATTTGGATTTTTTCCGGTCGGAGGCCTTCAGATCAAAAGGTGGCAGCTTAAGAGGTTCTATCATGATTTTGGGGCCCCTGCTGGCGAGATTTGGGAAGGCCGCAATTCCCAAACCCGGTGGTGACAAAATCGGGCGCAGACGACTTGACACTCATTTCTTGGGGTTTGAAAAGCTGGGTGCGAAATTTATTTACGATAAGAAGTCAGATTTTTTTAATGTTGATGCCAGCAACTTAAGGGGAACTTACATCCTCCTCGATGAGGCTTCAGTAACTGGCACGGCCAACATAGTTATGGCGGCTGTCCTTGCAAAAGGCGTCAGCACCATTTACAATGCAGCCTGTGAACCCTATCTTCAGCAGTTATGTAAGATGCTTAACCGGATGGGCGCAAAAATATCCGGGATAGGATCAAATTTGTTGACCATAGAAGGTGTTGACCATCTTGGAGGCACAGCACACCGCCTGCTTCCGGACATGATTGAAATTGGATCCTTCATCGGTCTGGCGGCGATGACAGAGTCTGAGATCACGATCAAGGATGTACAATATCAGGAGCTGGGAATGATTCCTGACGTTTTCCGAAAGCTGGGAATTAAGTTTGAATTAAGAGAGGATGATATTTACGTTCCATCTCAAGCCCACTACGAGGTGGACACCTTCATTGACGGCTCGATTATGACCATTGCCGATGCGCCCTGGCCAGGCTTCACCCCTGACCTGCTCAGCATTATGCTGGTGGTGGCTACCCAGGCAAAAGGGAACGTGCTCATCCATCAGAAGATGTTTGAAAGCAGATTGTTTTTTGTTGATAAACTGATAGACATGGGTGCCCAGATCATATTGTGTGACCCTCACCGTGCAACAGTCATCGGTTTAGATAAAAAAGTAAAGCTCCGCGGAATTCAGATGACCTCACCCGACATTCGTGCTGGTGTATCGCTCCTCATTGCGGCCTTGTCAGCACAGGGTACATCTACCATATTCAATATCGAGCAAATTGAACGAGGCTACCAGGATATTGATACGCGCCTGAAAGCACTGGGCGCCGATATAACACGGATCACCGCCCGCCCAAGCGGACATTAAGACTCTGCTATGCTGATATTGCATTAATAATATCGTACTGCGTAATAATTTCAATTCGACCTGCTGCATCTTCAACCAGAACAGCCATATTATCTTTATTAATAATGGTGGATATCTTATCTAAAGAAGTATTAATATCAATGAACGGAAAAGAAGCAGTCATGATTTGCTTTACACTGCCTGACTTAAGTGTAGGGTTCTCGAGCACGGCGTTAAGAATATCGCTTTCGGTCAGCTTCCCAATAATCATCCCCTGTTGAGTGACCGGTATTTGAGAAATATTTAACGATTTAATGGTATTTATAGCCTCTAGCACCGTTTGCTCGCAGTCTATGGTAATAATGTCCTGTTTGTCGCGCTTCGCCAGAATAGACTTAGCAGTTAACTTCTCGTCTTTTAAGAATCCGCGCTCACGCAGCCAGTCTTCATTATACATCTTTCCCATGTATCTTGACCCGTGATCGTGGAAAATTACTACTACGACATCGCCTTCTTTTAAATCATTCTTCATTTGCAATAAGCCTGCCACGGCCGCACCGGCAGAGTTCCCCGCGAAGATTCCTTCTTTTCGGGCAATCTCTCTGGTCATGAGGGCGGCATCCTTATCGGTAACTTTCTCAAACCGGTCGATAATTTCAAAATCAACATTCACCGGCAAGAAATCTTCCCCTATACCCTCTGTGATATAAGGATATATTTCATTCTTGTCGAACTCGCCTGTTTCTTTGTACTTTTTAAATACCGACCCATAGGTATCAATTCCCCAAACCTTTATATCGGGGTTTTGCTCCTTAAGGTACCTGCCAGCTCCCGAAATTGTTCCGCCGGTGCCTACTCCTACCACCAGGTGTGTGATTTTTCCCTCGGTCTGCTTCCATATCTCTGGCCCGGTCTGCTCGTAATGTGCCAGCGAGTTGGATAGATTATCGTATTGATTGGGCTTCCAGGAATTAGGAACTTCGCGCTCCAGCCGACTGGAAACCGAATAATATGATCTTGGATCCTCTGGATCCACATTCGTCGGACATACAATTACTTCCGCACCGAAGGCACGCAAGGCATCAACTTTCTCTTTGGACTGCTTATCTGTAGTCGTAAAAATACACTTGTAGCCCTTGATAACTGAGGCAATTGCCAGCCCCATACCGGTATTCCCGGATGTCCCCTCAATAATAGTTCCGCCTGGTTTTAATTTCCCCTCACGCTCTGCATCTTCGATCATCTTTAAAGCCATACGGTCTTTAATTGAGTTTCCGGGATTGGTTGTTTCGATTTTCGCCAGCACCGTAGCTTTGATATCTTTGGTTATGGAGTTTAATCTAACTAAAGGGGTGTTCCCTATCGTTTCAAGGATGTTGTTGTACCACATAATACAAATCTAGGCAAATATGCTCAGAACGTATATTTAATTGCGAAACTCCCTGAATTAACCCAGGCTAAGAATAAGTTATATACCATAACCCGGTACATTCTAGTCAGAAAGCACAGAACTGCTATTTGAATACTGATGGGAATTAGGCAGAGAACCTAACTATAAAAGCCTGGTGTTCAGTGGCTATGGAAGACCGTATTGTTTTAAAATTTAAGATGCTTAACCGTCAGCCCTTTATTTATCAGCTGTTTTAGAGAATCTATACCTATCCTGAGATGTGATTCCACAAAATGTTCATCAACCTTCAGATCACTCTCCGCAGTCTTAACTCCTTCGGGTGTCATCGGTTGATCCGAAACCAGCAATAGCGCACCTGAGGGAATCTTATTCGCAAAACCTACGGTAAAGATAGTTGCTGTTTCCATATCTACTGCCATAGCACGCAAACTCTTTAGATATTTATTAAAAGCTTTATCATGTTCCCATACCCGGCGATTTGTGGTGTACACTGTACCGGTCCAGTAATCTCTGGAATGGTCTCTTATCGTGGTTGATATTGCCTTCTGCAAAGCAAAGGCAGGCAACGCAGGCACCTCTGCCGGAAGATAATCATTGGAAGTTCCCTCCCCCCGTATCGCGGCAATCGGCAAAACAAAGTCTCCGATATCATTCTTCTTTTTTAGGCCCCCGCATTTACCCAGGAAAAGCACAGCTTTAGGTTTGACAGCTGTAAGCAGATCCATCATGGTAGCAGCCATCGGACTACCCATACCAAAATTTATAATAGTAATTCCACCTGCAGATACACTCTGCATTGGTTTATCGAGTCCCATGATGGAGGCATTGTCATGCCATTCCGAAAAAAGCCGTAGGTATCCAAAAAAATTGGTCAGTAGAATAAACTCGGTAAAATCGGCCAAAGGCCTCCCGGTGTAGCGTGGCAACCAATTGCTTACGATATCCTCCTTGCTGTTCAAGCCGATTTTCGATTTTGACTCTGGCTCCTGTGACTTCCAGGATCTCGTTACGTTTATGCCACTTTTCTTCAGGTTCTCCTTCTCGTTCATAATTCAGGTTTTACTAAACAAAAAACCCCCCGATCTATCGGAGGGTCTATTTTATGCTACCTTCAGCTGTTTAAGATCGGATTTTTCAAATTGATCCATTGCATAATCCAGCGTAATGAACAACTCCTTCTTGGTCTTGCCCGAAGGGGTCTCAAACATTGCATCGATCATAATTGCCTCGCATATGGAGCGTAAACCGCGTGCTCCAAGCTGGAACTCCATGGCCTTATCAACCACAAATTCCATTACCTCTTTATCAAACTCAAGCTTGACACCTTCATATTCAAACAATTTTTTATACTGTTTGACCAATGAGTTTTTTGGTGCCGTAAGAATACTAAGCAGCGTCTCGCGGTCAAGCGGGTTAAGATGTGTAATAACAGGTAAGCGCCCTATAAGCTCAGGTATAAGACCGAAAGACTTGAGGTCTTGCGGGGTAATATACTTATAGAGGTTGTCTAAATCTATATCTATCTCGTCCTTATCCACTTTATACCCGACGGTTTGAGTGCGCAGCCTGTTGGCGATTTTCTTCTGGATACCATCAAAAGCCCCACCACAAATAAAAAGTATATTATTAGTGTCTACGGCAATCATTTTTTGATCGGGATGCTTTCTTCCACCCTGAGGAGGTACGTTAACGATAGTACCCTCCAGAATTTTCAAAAGAGCCTGCTGCACCCCTTCTCCGGATACGTCCCGGGTAATGGAAGGATTATCACTCTTCCTGGCAATCTTGTCGACCTCGTCAATATATACTATTCCCCGCTCCGCGGCTGTTACATCATAATCTGCAGCCTGAAGCAGTCGTGTTAAAATACTCTCGACATCTTCACCCACATACCCGGCCTCGGTTAAGACGGTTGCATCACAGATACAAAAGGGAACATTCAGCACCCTTGCTATCGTCTTAGCCAACAGTGTTTTACCGGTGCCTGTTTCCCCAACCATGACAATGTTCGATTTCTCTATCTCTACCTCGTCTTTTCCTATCTTCTGATTGAGTCTCTTGTAGTGATTATAAACTGCCACTGCCAGTATTTTCTTAGCCTGATCCTGACCAATAACATACTGATCCAGGTGTTCTTTAATCTCGACAGGCTTTAAAAGAGTTTCAAAAGGCTGAGAGGCCTTCGTCTTTCGGACACTAAGCTCTTCCGCCAGAATCTGACTCGCCTGGGTTACACATTTATCGCAAATGTGCGCATCAAGGCCGGCTATCAGCATCAGGGTGTCCTGCTTGCCGGAGCCGCAGAATGAACACTTAATATCTCTCGTTCCTTTACTCATTATTTCTTTTCTCCAGTTCCAACCAGCACCTCATCAATCATTCCAAATTCCTTAGCCTCGGAAGCTATCATCCAATAATCACGATCTGAAGCCTTCTCCACCCATTCATAGGTCTGTCCTGAATGTTTGGCGATGATATCGTATAGCTCCTTCTTCAATTTAAGCATCTCCCGAAGATTAATCTCCATGTCAGAAGCTACACCCTGAGCGCCGCCTGAGGGCTGGTGAATCATTACCCTGGAGTGAGGCAGAGCTGCTCTCTTTCCCTGAGTTCCGGCACAGAGCAATACTGCTGCCATAGAAGCTGCCATGCCTGTACAGATCGTGGCCACATCAGGGCTGATGTATTGCATCGTGTCATAAATGCCCAGACCGGCGTAAACCGATCCTCCTGGAGAATTGATATAGATCTGGATATCTCTTTTTGCGTCAGTAGACTGGAGAAATAACAATTGCGCCTGAATGATATTAGCTATGCCTTCATGTACCGCATCCCCCAAAAAAATAATCCGGTCCATCATTAATCGGGAAAATACATCCATCTGGGCAACGTTCAACTGTCTTTCCTCAATGATATAGGGAGTCATGGAAGTAGGCAAAGCAGCATGTTGAACCCTGCCCATATAACTATCTATGTGCTGGCTACCTATACGATGATGCTTTACCGCATATTTCCGGAATTCGTTTTTATCTACGTTCATTTTGAATATTATATTTAAGTTAAGTTTATTTTTTCAAGTTTTAATAAGATAGTCTAAAAAATACCGGAATCAATAACTCAACTTTAAATCAAAATTATTTCAATTCCAAAAACTTATTGTATTCTATCTCCTGATTTTCTAATGTTATTGTACTCTTCAAATAATTAAAAACATGTTGCGCTTTTACTTCCTCAAAAATCCGATTTGCATTCTCCTTATCCTGTAAGAACTGAGCAGTATATTGCCCTAACTGGTCTTCGGGGAGAGGTTGGGGACTGTACATCCTGAATTGTGCATCCAGACGCTTTTTCGCTGTTTCGAATACTTCATCGTACTTAATTTCAATACTATTATCTTTGATAATCTTATTTTCAATCAGAGTCCATCTCAGGTTACGAGCGAAATCAGCATAGCCCTCTTCCAGTTCTTCATCGTTCAGTTTTTCATTAGTTGCCTTTAGCCAGCGTTTCAAAAAATCATCCGGC
>CAZFQV010000006.1:15258-20954 GCA_964521175.1 uncultured Sphingobacterium sp. | reverse complement strand
TCCTCGAGCAGTCAGGGTTCCAGTAATATCTCGGTGGAGTTCACCCTGGATAAAAATCTGGAAGAAGCAGCCAATGACATCCGGGATAAAGTGTCTCAGGCTGCCAGAAGCTTGCCAGACGACATTGATTCGCCCCCTGTCGTTTCAAAATCAGATGCCGACTCCCAACCTATTATCATCTTCACGATGCAGAGTGATACACGTAGTGCGCTCGACCTAAGTGATTACGCTGATAATGTTATTGTGCAGCGGCTTCAAACGATACCTGGAGTAAGTAATATACGCATCTATGGCGAGAAGCGCTATGCGATGAGGTTATGGATCGATCCGGCCAAGCTGTCAGCCCATGGCCTCACTCCACTTGATGTCAGGACAGCCCTAAACCGCGAGAACGTTGAATTGCCATCGGGCAAGCTTACTGGTGATAATACAGAGTTAGGTATCAAGACGCTAGGTAATCTTAACACAGAAGAACAGTTCGATAATTTAATTCTGAAGACGGATGATAACCGCATCATTCGTTTTAGCGATGTAGGTGAGGCCGTCATGGCACCGGAGAACATGGAGTCTATAATGAGGGAATCGGGCACTCCGATGATCGGACTGGCGATCACGCCTCAGCCTGGGACAAACTATCTCGAGATTTCAGACCTCGTCCATCAACGATACGAGCAAATACTCAAAGAGCTTCCGGCAGACATAAAGCTTAACCCAGCTATAGATAATACCATTTTTATTAAACGATCGGTTACTGAAGTAGCAGAAACGATCGGTATCTCTTTGGTACTGGTAATTCTCATCATTTTCCTGTTTTTCCGCGACTGGAGTATTGCGTTCAGACCACTGATTGACATCCCGGTATCATTGATTGCTACCTTTTTCATCATGTATCTTTTCGGTTTTTCCATTAACGTGCTGACCCTGCTGGCGGTAGTCCTGGCAACCGGATTGGTAGTTGATGACGGGATTGTAGTTACCGAAAATATTTTTAAGAAGATTGAGGAAGGGATGGAGCCTATTGAAGCGGCTATCGCTGGGTCGAATGAAATTTTCTTCGCTATAATTTCCATTTCGGTGACTCTGGCTGCGGTGTTTCTGCCAGTGATATTCCTGGACGGTTTTGTCGGCCGGCTCTTCCGCGAGTTTGGGGTAGTAATTGGTGCTGCGGTGTTGATATCTGCATTTGTCTCTCTTACACTTACCCCCATGCTGAACGCCTATCTGATGAAAGGTGGTATTCAGAAGAAATCCAAATTCTATAACCTCACGGAGCCGTATTTTGAAAAGATGACCGGTGGATATGCTGATGCATTGAACAGTTTCATGAAAAAGAAGTGGCTCAGCTTCCCGATCTTAGCTGTATGCGTTGGCATGGTTATCTTATTCTGGTTCAATTTACAAAAAGAAACCGCACCTTACGATGACAGGAGCTACCTGAGTGTCCAGGCTACTGCTCCCGAAGGAGCGACATTCGATTACATGGACCGGTTTATGCTCGATATCACGAAACTCGTTAATGATTCGATACCTGAGAAAAAGGTTAACATTGTTTATACCTCGCCGGGATTTAGCGGCTCAACGAATTCCGGCTTTATGCGTATAAGTCTCTCCGAACCTTCTGAAAGAGACCGCTCACAAAAGGAGATAGCTGAAGCTCTTACCAGGATGGGCAGGAAATACAATGCGGCAAGGATATCCGTTACAGAACAACCTACTATTTCGGTGAACAGAAGAGGCGGGCTTCCCATTCAATACATCATTCAAGCACAGAATTTTGAAAAGCTGCAGGAAAAAATCCCGCAATTTATGGAAGAAGCTGCGAATGATCCTACATTTTCAATTACAGATGTTAACCTCAAGTTCAATAAACCTGAAATAAATGTTTCCATAAATAGAGATAAAGCTCAAAGTCTCGGAGTCTCTGTATTGGATGTAGCACAGTCCCTGCAGCTCGCCTTAAGCGGTCAACGTTTCGGCTATTTTATTCGAAACGGCCGGCAGTATCAGATATTGGGCCAGTATGCCAAAGCCGACAGGAACGACCCTCTGGATCTGACGTCCACCTTTGTGCGAAGTAACACTGGCGAGCTGATTCAGCTCGACAACCTGGTCGATATTCAGGAACGCAGTAGTCCGCCACAACTATACCATAACAACCGCTTTCTGTCTGCTACGGTTTCTGCAGGTCTCGCACCAGGGAAGAGCATCGGCGACGGAATTGATGCGATGGAACGCATATCTGATAAGGTTTTAGATGATACCTTCACGACAGACCTCGGAGGAGAATCCAGAGATTTCACAGAAAGTTCTTCTAACACAATGTTCGCCTTCATACTTGCACTCATCTTAGTTTATCTAATCCTTGCGGCTCAGTTTGAGAGCTTTATAGATCCAATAATCATTATCACCACAGTTCCTATGGCTATCGCAGGAGCATTTCTATCATTATGGCTATTCGGTCAGACCTGGAATATTTTCAGTCAGATCGGAACGATCATGCTGATAGGTCTCGTTACCAAGAACGGGATTCTGATCGTGGAATTTGCCAATCAACTCAAGGAGCGGGGCAAACCTCTTAATATTGCCATCGTTGAAGCAGCGGTGTCGCGCCTAAGACCTATTTTAATGACTAGTCTCGCCATAGCGCTGGGAGCCCTGCCTATCGCCATGGCGCTCGGGGCTGCGGCAAAAAGCAGGATGGGCATGGGGATCGTTATTATTGGCGGGACACTGTTTTCATTGATCCTGACACTTTTTGTAATCCCCGCGATCTACTCAATGTGGTCAAAAGAACACAAGGTCGTCCCTGAGCTCCAACAAATTAAAAAGAATGACCATGAGCTTGAACTTGTATAAACATTGTCCAGGCCATCCTAATAATACTATATGAGATTAAGTAATCAAATCGTATTTATGATCCTGGCAGGATTATTTATGTCACTCGCCAGCAATGCCCAAGAATATCTTAGTCTTGAAGATGCGGTCGAAATTGCTTTGGAAAATAACTACGATATAAAACTCACCCGAAATGACCTTGAAATCGCCGGCAACAATGTTAGTCGGGCTAACGCCGGGATGTTTCCTATATTGAATGGCAACTTCAGCACCAATAATACCTCCTCTAATACCAAGCAAACCCTTTCAAGTGGGGTAGTACAGGAAAGAACCAATGCAAAGAACTCTAATCTTAGCTACGGCCCCGTGCTAAACTGGAGGATTTTTGATGGCATGGCCATGTTTGCCCGATACGATCAGCTGAAGGAGCTCGAAAAGTTGGGTGAATCTAATTTCAAGTTAAACGTCCAGAATACCTTAGCGGATGTTATTAGTAATTATTACGGGTTGGTGCAGCAACAGCAGCAGCTTCAAGCACACAAGGAAGCTGTTGATATCTCACAATTGAGACTCAGGAACTCCCGGAATAGGTATGCAATCGGTAGAGCTGCGAAGCTTGAAGTATTGGCAGCAACGGTAGACCTGAACACGGATACCACCAATCTGTTGAGACAACTCGACCTTTTCCACAGGTCTAAAGTAAGATTGAATGAGCTGCTTGCGCGGGATGTGGCTACTGATTTTACAGTCGCCGACACCATCATCATCCAGGATAACCGGAGCCTGCAAGAGTTTCAACGAGATGCTTTACTGCAAAATCCGATCCTCCAATCAGCTTTGATCAATAAAAGAATCGCAGAGCTGAATTTAAAGCAGGTCAAAGCCGGGAGATATCCGGTAGTCTCTCTAAATTCAGGCTATAATTTCAATAAGTCTACATCCGAACTGGGCTTTGCCAGAACCTCTCATGGCAGAGGATTCAACTACGGTTTAACCGCGTCAATTAATATTTTCAACGGCCTTCTTCAAAATAAAAATGAAAAAAATGCGCTGATCGAAATCGACAATACGCAATTACAATACGATAGGATAAATAAAAATATTTCTGCCCAACTTGTTTCGCTATATGAAACTTTTAAGACCAACTTGCAACTGGTTATTCTGGAAAGACAGAATCTGGAAGTCGCACAACAGAATCTGGATATAACGATGGAAAAATTCAGGTTAGGTAGTGTCGCTCCACTCGAATTCCGGGAAGCACAAAAGAACTATATCGATGCCAGTGCACGCTATACCAATTCTCAGTTTGAAGCTAAGATCGCTGAACTATCTTTGCAGCAGCTTGCAGGTACTTTGAACCTCAGCAATTGATCATGTAATTATTTGTAGAGAAATAAAGAATTAGTATTTTTGATTGGATGAATAGATTCAAATATAAAAATGTGCTTCTTATTGATGATAATCACATTGATAATTTGATCAATCGCAAGATCCTGGATAATGCTAATTACGCGGAAAAAATCACTGTTATTGATTCGCCCAACGAAGCATTGGAATTTGTAACTAAATCGCTAAGCACAGGAATCGATATACCTGAGGTGATCTTTCTTGATCTCCGGATGCCAATAATGAACGGTTTTGAATTCCTGAATTCTCTTATCAAACTTCCCAATCTGAAACCCGATCGAATTAAGATATTTGTCCTCTCTTCTTCTCTTGATCCGAAGGATATAAAGACAATCAAAGAAAACATACTTGTGTCGAGATTCATAGGAAAGCCTCTTACCAAGCAGATACTTGAAGAAATTTAAAAGTATAACATGTTACTAGTTGCCGACAGCGGTTCCACCAAGGTCGACTGGATACTGACGCTCCCCGATAAACGGACTCTTCATTTCAGGACAAAAGGAATCAATCCATTTTTCTTATCAGAGAAAGAAATCGTTCAGATTTTCTATAACACAGAAGAGATAAAAGGCTATTTAGACGAAGTCAGAGAAATTTATTTTTTTGGAGCCGGCTGTTCAAGCCCTGATCAGCGGGAGCTAATCTCAAACGCACTGTCGCGAGTTTTTAAAAACGCCTTTGTCAGTGTCGACGTTGATATTACGGCATCCATTTATGCCACCTGTGGATCTTCTGAAGGGATATGCTGCATTCTGGGCACAGGATCAAATATCTGCTATTTTGACGGAACCAAAATTCACGACAGCAACCATGGGCTGGGCTTTGTGCTTGGTGACGAAGGTTCCGGAACCTGGTTCGGAAGGAAACTGATTACCAGTTATCTCTATGGCACTATGCCGATCGATCTTTCCAGGGCATTTCATCAAAAATATGATATGAACAAGGATATCGTTATCAAAAGAGTTTACCAGGAATCTTCTCCGAATTCCTTCATGGCGTCATTCGCACCTTTTATGAGTGAGCATATTGATCACCCTTTTATAATAACTCTTTTAAAGGAGGGTTTTGAAGACTTTGTAGAAACTCATATTATGTCGTATCCTCGCTACCGGGACATCGTTTGCCATTTTGTAGGATCCATCGCCTTTCATTTTAGCGATAGTCTTATAGAAGTATGTAATAGAAGAGAAATAAGGATAGGGAAAATCCTTAAGCATCCAATTGATGAATTATCCATATTTATAGCTAGTCACGGAATCATAAATCTGTAATTACATCGGATTCAGAGCTTCTTTTGGATTATAGCTTAGGAAGGCTTGGTAGGCTTCGCTTAGATCATTCACTGAATTGACCTCAAAGTCTACTCCCCAGGGAGTCCATGAAATGAATTTTCGCTTCCCTATATGATTCTTCTTTCCTCCTTTGTTATGCTTCACTATTTTTTTTTTTACACC
>CAZFQV010000006.1:0-15248 GCA_964521175.1 uncultured Sphingobacterium sp. | reverse complement strand
CTTCCAGAACATAATAGTTGACTCTGGTAGATTTACTGCTGAGGGTGTAGGACTTAACCAGTTCGAAGCCCATATTTTTGATCCAGTTTCTTATCACCGTGATTTTACTCCGTATCATAACGTTCTATTTTTACTACATAAATAATAAGCTCTCGAAAACCGAGCCATATTTATAAAATGAAGGCCCGGAGGTTCGCCGATTGCCATCAGTATTACCATAGTTCCGTTTTGCTCCAATAATTAATATTACCGGGAATAAGTCATTTACCCGACTGTAGATAAAAGCATACACGCATCAAGTCAAAAAATTACACCAGAGATGAAACTTTATTCGTCCCGATTTAATAGATACTTTCCAATTTCTTACCATCTTTAGGCCGGAACATGGAAGTAGCAGGATATATAGCCTCCCTTTTTATAGGTATTTCACTAGGTCTAATCGGTGGAGGCGGTTCTGTATTAACTATACCTATTCTGGTTTATTTCTTCGGGGTTGAGCCAGTACTTGCCACCGCCTATTCACTTTTTATCGTAGGAATCACCAGTATTGTAGGGGTTTTACCCAAATGGCGTAAACATGAGTTAAATATCGGTGTAGCTATAAAATTCGGAATACCGTCTGTGGTTACCGTGTTCCTAATCCGGAAATTTCTTATCCCGCTTATACCGGAAGTGCTTTTCAGGAATGAGCAGCTAGTCATTTACAGAGATTCGTTCCAACTGATCCTTTTTTCATTGCTGATGATCTCCGCTGCTTTGGCGATTATGAAACCAAGAGAGATTAGTAGACCCGCACTTTCCGAGATACAAGGCCTTGCACTTTTAGGTATAGTAGTGGGTGCCATTTCGGGCTTTTTGGGTGCAGGAGGTGGATTTATTATTATCCCAGCCTTGATATTTTACGCCTCTTTAAGCCCCAAAAGTGCCGTGGGAACATCCTTGCTTATTATTGCCTTCAATTCATTAATCGGCTTCACAGGCGATTTGCATTACATCATTGATTGGCCAACGCTCTTAAGTATAAGTGCGCTCGGAGTCATCGGTTCATTCGTCGGTCACTGGCTATCCGGCAAACTACCGGGGGAAAAGATAAAGCGACTTTTTGGCTGGTTTATCCTGATAATCGGTCTGGCCATATTGATCACTGAACTGTTTTTTTAACCGCTATCCAATTCGTGCGAATTATTATTTCGTATTATTGTAAATAATAAGACACGCCATGAAATCTCAACTTTATTTTTCCCTCCTAATTATTTTATTCAGCCTAAATGCTAAAAGTCAGACTCTGCCTTCTGTGCGCTCATTGGATAAAATTGACACCTGGACTCAGAAGGACTTAATTCAGCCGGCCGAACTAGCATCCATCCTTAATAAGCCGCAGGCTAAAAATCCCTTAATATTGAATATCGGCATCGCTGAAGATATACTCACAGCAAAAAATCTGGGTGCAGCAAGCCATACGGGAAATCTCGAAAGATTGAAAGCCAGCCTCGAGGCGATACCGACTAATTCATTTGTCGTAATCTATTGCGGTTGCTGTCCGTTTGATAAATGCCCTAATATCCGTCCAGCTTTCAATATGATGAAAAGTATGGGTTTTACTCGTGGCAAACTTCTCAACGTGCCTGCGAACCTTTATCAAAACTGGATCAGTCAGGGATATCCTATGGCCGCAAAAAAATAGCTTAAAATCGTCGTTTTTCTTGTTAGGTGGTTAATATTTTGACCTTATTGTAGCGGAATTTCCTCAGATGAGACATGCTGTAATACTTAATCTTTCGCTTAACTGCCAATACGAAAGTTTAGGTAGAATGGCATAACCATTGCCAATATAATAACAGCGAGATATCGCGGAGGTTTCCATTTTTAGCTTATTAGACTGATATTATTATGAAAAGGCAAATTCTGATTGTTGATGATGAACTGTGCATTTTGAAACTCTTGAACTTCATTCTATCCAACGACTACAATCTGGTCATCAAACAGAATGGTCTGGATGCCTTACGCTGGTTGGAAGAAGGGAATGTACCTGCACTGATTATTTCTGATATGGAAATGCCTTATATAGATGGCAATACCTTCATTCGTAATCTTAGAATAAGCGGGTTATACCGTCATATACCGGTAATACTGCTTTCCGGAGCTGATGATCTGGATGGAATAGTAAAGTCGATGCAGTTTCAGGCAGATATGGTTCTGAAAAAGCCATTCGATCCTGCTCAGCTAAAAACATTTATCAAAACAGCATTAACTGAGTCAGATGTTACCCATAGTTAATCAACAAACTTCAAAAGGGAATTTTATAAATATTGTTTACGCTGGCGATAAACTTAATAAAACGATAGTTGCCGACCTGGAGTCAGAATTTGATCATATTAGCAAATTATCCCTAAATCACCTCGTCGATTTTCTTCAACAACAATCTTTCTTAACTCTACCCGAGGTTATCTTAATTGAAGCCGACGCAAAGGGCGAGTGCTATAATTATATCGAGAAAATTAGGAAGAATCGCCTCTGGAGTAATCTGATCATAGTAGTTCTTTCTGAATATGCCGATGAAGAACATCGATTAAAAGCTTTAAATTTAAGAGTACACGATTACTATCTCTATCCTTTTCCTTCCTTACATCTTATAGAAAGACTTGATTTTCTGATCAAGTTCAGACTTGCCAGACCTGTCTTAGAAGATCTTCAGGATGTGGATCTGGCGTATAAGATTCCGCTTGGGAAACGGGCGTTCGATTTGGTTCTTTCATTAGCCCTGATATTGCCGCTATCCCCGTTACTTTTAATTGTCGCGCTTATCATTAAGATGGATTCCAAAGGGCCGATCATTTATACCAGTAAGCGTGTTGGAACAGGTTACCGTGTGTTCGATTTTTATAAGTTCCGGTCAATGAGGATAGATGCTGAGAAGGAGCTCGATAACCTGTCTTCTCAAAACCAATATAAACAAGCCAGAAATGCTGGTGAACTATCGGTATTCGTGAAGATTAAGGATGATCCGAGAATAACCCGCTTCGGCAATTTTATCAGAAACACCAGCATTGACGAACTCCCTCAATTGTTCAATGTGTTAAAGGGCGATATGTCTCTTGTTGGAAACCGACCTTTGCCGCTATATGAGGCTGAACTATTGACATCAAACGAATGGTCGATGAGATTCCTGGCTCCCGCGGGTGTCACCGGCCTCTGGCAGATCAGCAAAAGAGGAGCAAAAGTGGTTTCTGCAACAGAACGAAAGAAGCTAGACAATTTTTACGCACAAAAATACTCGTTCTGGCTAGATCTCAGAATTTTATTTCGGACGATCCCTGCGTTATTTCAGAAAGAAAAAGTTTAAATTGTTCACCTCTGTATAACTCAAATATATTTCGATGAAACCTCTACGCTTCATTTTAGTTATTTTACTCTTTTTCTGCCGGGTCGTACCAAGCATGGGCCAAGAAACTATTGCAGATTTTTCGAATGTCTATCTCGAGAAGCTCATAGCCACAGCTAAAGAAAATTATCCGAGAATGAGTGCTTTCGAAAGCCGTATACAAATTGCAAAAAGTTCGGTTTCTAAAGAGCAAATTTCATGGGTCGATGCTTTTACTTTCGGTTATGTCCATAAATTCGATAACACCGTCAATATTGTTGATCCGACACTTTTTGATGGTTATCAGGTAGGTGCAACCGTGAATCTGAGTACTCTTTTGCAAAAACCCGCAAATGTCAGACAAGCAAAGGAAGAGCTGAAGATAGCAGAGGCAGATCTTAGAGAATATAACCTAACTTTAGAAAGTGAGGTAAAAACACGCTATTTTTTGTATTTACAAAATCTGAACAACTTACGATTACTTACTAAGATGGTTTCAGACATTCAGAATGTTAGTAAAGATATGAGATCTAAGTATGAGAAGAATGAGATTACCTTTGAGCAATACAATCAATCGCAGGTATCATTATCTACAGCTATTCAGCAAAAAATCACTTCTGAGGCAGCATATCTGTCAGCAAAAGCAAGCTTGGAAGAACTTTTAACAAAAAAAATTGAAGAGGTGCAATAATGCTGGAGCTAAAGAAATTCTTCCACCTACTCTGGAAATATAGAGTGATCATAATTGTAGTCCCACTTACTACGATTATGATTTCCTATTTTATTGTACGTAACCTCCCCGATGTCTACAGAGCCCAGGCGCAAATTGCAACTGGCATCGTAGATGAAAACCAACAAATGTCATTTTCTGAAATGGCTGGAATGCAGGAATCCAGAGTAAATCAGAAATTTGCGAACATGATGGAGATAATGCGTTCGAAGAGTATGCTTGACTTAGTGGCGTACCAGCTTATCATTCATGATCTTACCGCAGACAAACCATTCAAACCGTTCAGTCCCCTTCTTAAAGACGTTCAGATGAGCAAGGGAGCGATCGACCATGCACTCGAGGTATACCGTGAAAAGTATAAAAAGAAAGAGGGTCTGAATGTTCGCGACAAGGATCAGGAGGGCTTGTTAAGAGTGTTATATTCCATGGGCTATGATACTGAGTCGCTGAAAGGGTCTTTAATAATTTACAGACCCGAATCCACCGACTTTATTAACATTGAATTTGAATCATCGGGATCAGAATTATCTGCCTTCGTTGTGAATACTCTGGCGCGGGAATTTACAACTTACTATTCTACGCTGATACGGGCGAACCATGTTGCTTCTACAAAATTTCTCGAGTCTTTATTAAAAGCAAGAGAAGACACCCTTCATCAGCGTACTGCCGCTCTCCGGGAATATAAGATTCGCAATAACATTCTGAATCTGGATGAACAATCTTCACAGATCATGACTCAGATGGCTGATTACGACTTACGCATACAGGAAGCAGAACGTAATGTTCTGGCATCAAGGGGTGCGATAAACAACATCAATAAGAGGTTTGATCCTGCCGAACGTACCTACCTTGAATCGGCTTTAACAGATCTGAACTCGGATATTTTGAAAACAAGATCAGAGGTGCATGTTCTTTACGACAAATATGTCCAGGAAGATTTCGATGCAGTATATAAAAAATCGATTGACTCCTTGCAAAAGGTGTTGACCCGGCAGATCAACAATCAATCAGATAAATATATTTTAAACCCTCTGAATGCCAAGCAGGAACTCGTTCAACAGAAATTGACCCTTGAGATTCAGCATGATCTGGCGTTATATGGTCTCAACTCATTAAAAAGACATTTAAACGAAATTAATAGGAAATTTACAAGCCTTGTTCCGCATGAAGCAACCTTGCAGACCTTGGAGAGAAATATCGAAACTGTAAGTAAAGAGTATCAGGAGCTTCTGGCGCAATACAACCAGGTGAGGATGGAGGCTGAATTCCCGATTAAACTCCGTCAAGTCCTGGTGGCCATGCCGGGTGGCCCTCAAGCATCGAAGAAACTCCTCCTGATTTTGATCTCTGGGGTAATAAGCTTCGTTTTCTGCCTCCTCGTACTCTTTGTTATATATTATTTTGACAACCGGATAAAAACTCCTCTCGAGCTCGTACTGGCAACCAATGCCCCGGTGTTGGGCTACCTGAATAAAGTAGGGCGATCGACCCTCGACCTGAAAGATCTATGGCAAAACATCAACGGCACCTCAGAAATGCGCGAATTTAAAAAGCAGTTACGTTCGACAAGGTTTGAAGTGAATCGTGAACTTGTAAAAAGTCCCGGCAAGGGTCATATCCTGAGTATTACCAGCATGAACGAAGGAGAAGGCAAAACACTCTTGACAGCCTGTATCGCTTATACTTATGTGATGGTGGGTAAGAAGGTCCTCATAATTGACGGTAATCTCGACCACCCGACATTAAGTCATAATTCAAACTCGAAATTATTTCTCGAAGATTTCATGAAGGATGGGATCATTGAAAGTGGTTTCACCTCAGGAATAATGGTGATGGGGAATAAGGGTGGAGATCTTTCATTATTCGAAATAGCGGATGAAAACATTCTCCTGGAGCGGATGGAATATCTCAGATCTCAGTTTGATGTCATTCTCATCGAGACGCCTGCTCTCTCCGCATTAAATAAAGCAAAAGAGTGGATCTGCTTTTCAGATAAAACAATTAGTGTTTTTGAAGCAAATCAATCAATTGACGAAACTAAGAAGCAATACATTAATTACTTAACGAAAATCAACGGACAATTTATTGGCTGGATAGTCAATAAAGTTAAACCAGAAGGCAAACCATCTGAACAGATAGACCTGGCCACAGTTATAGAATAATAATGGATCAAATCTTCAATTATCTTTGGATATTGATACAACTTCTTATTGGATACAACCTGGTATTGCCGGCTTTTTTAATATTGCTAAAGCGAAAACCCAAGTCTATTACTCCATTAGATTATAAGACAGGAAAAGAACCGGACTATGCCATTATTGTCACTGCTTTTGAAGAGACAGACTTGCTACCTGCAGCTATTGATTCTATTTTAAAGCTTCGTTATAATAATTTCCTGGTATATGTTGTTGCCGATAACTGTGATGTTTCAACTTTGGAGTTCGATAATGAAAGAATCATACTCCTCCGTCCGGAAAAAGTAATCGCCAGCAATACAGGATCTCACCTTTATGCTATTGAAAGGTTCAAACGTAATCATGAAAGATTTACAATCATAGACAGCGACAATCTTGTTCATCCGGACTTTCTCAGGGAACTAAACAAGGTCTTTGCCATAGGCTTTGAGGCGGTTCAGGGGACAAGAGAAGCTAAGAATCTTAATAGCATCTATGCCTGTCTTGACGCTGCAAGGGATATCTATTACCACTTCTATGATGGTCGAATGTTGTTTGGTGCAGGCTCTTCAGCCACGCTTTCAGGATCAGGTATGGCCTTTACCTTAGATTTATATAATAAACACCTCAGGCCTCTGCAGATTAAAGGCCCGGGATTCGATAAGGTTTGGCAGGCTGCGATAGTCAGTCAAGATCTTCGAATCGCCTTTGCGCCAGAAGCAATAGTATATGACGAAAAGACATCGGGTTCTGAACAATTGGTAAAACAACGTTCGAGATGGATCAATACCTGGTTCAGCTATTATAGCTATGGTTTTAAGATGATCTTTAATGGCCTAAAAAACATAAGTATAAATCAGGTCTTATTCGGAATCGTCCTTCTTCGACCGCCCCTATTCATCTTCCTGATACTCTCATTACTTTGTATGGTCATTAATATTGTTGTAAACCCATGGTTCGCCCTAATATGGGCTATAGCATTCTTAGTTTTCATCGGAGGTTTTCTGATCGCCCTAAGGCGATCAGAAACCGACAGGCGCATATGGAAATCATTATGGAATATCCCTGAGTTTATTTCTCTGCAAATTATTTCTCTTATAAAGATGCGATCTGGTTCCGGCAATTCGATCACTACTATTCATTCCGAAAAGCTTAATCTAAATGATGTGATTAAACCTGACCAAAAGAAACATATTTAATTAGAGGATATGCGGATAGATAATCTTGAACCAAATGATAAGATACCCGAATTCTTACAAGAGCTGAGAAGAATCGGAGCACTAATTCTCGCACTTGTAAGTGTACTGGCGTTTTTCTTCAAGATCTTATTTTTTTAATTTATTTTATACAATCAGTAGCCATTGAAGCAGACAAACAAACCCTTACTGTTCATTCTTCTTCTAATAGTCTCCATAATCTCCTCTTATATAATCTATATAGCAGGGCTTAAAGGCGGGGCACTGGCGTTGATTCTAGTTGTAGCGGTACCACTCATTTATTTCGTTATCAACAATCCGAAAGTGGGGATCGTCACCTTACTTATTGCAGCCTATGTCATCCTGTGGATTATGAGAATGAATCTGACGGCCTTCCCGCTAGGTACCATAATGGATGGCATATTAGCCTTGCTTGTAATCGGTTTTTTTATTCACCAAAAGCGAAAACCAGATTGGAGTTTCATTAAGAGTCCGGTCAGCATTATAATTCTCGTTTGGATCAGTTATAATATATTTCAGGTTATTAATCCGGCAGCATCATCGCGGCTGGCCTGGCTTTATACGGTCAGAGCGACAGCCCTCGTCATGTTAAGCTATTTCGTTTTCATCTACCATATCAAAACAAAAGAATTTATCAGACTCATTATAATACTATGGTTGGGATTAGGATTTTTCGCTGCGCTTTATGCATTCAAACAGGAGTATATTGGATTTTTTCCCTTCGAAATTGAATATATATACTCCAGCCCCACATTGACGGATCTGCTTTTCATCTGGGGTCAATGGCGAAAATTTTCTATTTTTTCAGACCCTGTGGCGTTCTCTTACAATATGGTCGCTTGTAGCTTGATCTGCACAGGACTCCTGTTTGGGAAAATATCAGTATCTACCAGAATTCTCCTGATCTGTCTTATACCGGTCTTTCTGGTTGCTATGGTATTCTCTGGAACAAGAGGAGCCTATGTTTTATTCCCTGCCGCAATGGTTTTACTTGCGATCATGCACTTCAATAAGAAAGTACTATTAATAACCATGATGGGTGCAATGTTTTTTTTCGTGCTCATCAGAATCCCCACCTCTAATGTTACGCTTTACCGTTTTCAAACCGCATTCAAACCTACGGATGATGCCTCATTTAATGTGAGAGCTGAAAACCAAAAACGTATCCAACCCTATATTCAGTCGCATCCTATTGGTGGCGGCCTAGGCTCAACCGGAGTATGGGGGGTAAGGTTTGCCCCCGACTCCTTTCTGGCAAAATTCCCGCCCGACAGCGGTTACGTTCGGGTGGCTGTAGAGTTGGGGTGGATTGGTTTGCTGATATTCTGTGCCTTTATGTTTATAGTTCTTTACACAGGCATTAATAACTATTATTTGATCAAAGATCCAGAATTAAAAAGCTATTGCCTGGCTATGTTGCTGGTAGTTTTTGCCCTAAATATTGGCAATTACCCTCAGGAGGCTTTGGTACAATATCCCACAAATATTTTTTTTTATCTTACCATAGCATTAATAGGCGTTTGCTACCGAATAGACCAGGCAGACCACGATTCGATATTAATTAAAACAATTGAGTAGATGTCTCTAAAAGCAACTATACAGTCAAATCCGCGACTAAAAAAGCTTTTGCTGAGGTTGATGATTCCCAAAGGAAGGCATACCCCGCGGCTTTGGGTTAAGCTTTTCTTAAACCCTTTCCGACATAAGTACGGTAAACATTCCGTGTTTAGCCGTAGAACAAAAAAGGATCTTTTCCCTTTCAACCGTTTTGAACTAGGGAACAACTCAGTTGTTGAAGACTTCAGCACACTGAATAATGGCGTAGGAGACTTGATCATCGGAGATCATTCATTTATTGGGATCAGCAATGTAATTATTGCTCCGGTTAAAATAGGAGATCATGTGATGTTTGCCCAGCATGTAGTTCTTTCTGGTCTGAATCACGGATATGAGAATATAGCCATTCCTCCATCCATGCAGGATGTAATTACTGCTCAAATAAATATAGAAGATAATGTGTGGATTGGCGCTAATAGCGTAGTTACTGCCGGTGTTAACATAGGCAAACACTCAGTTATAGGTGCGGGAAGTGTGGTTACTAAGGATGTGCCCGCATATTGTGTAGCTGCAGGCAACCCCGCCCGGGTTATCAAGAAGTACAATCATATTACTAAAATTTGGGAGAAAGCATTTTGAATCTGAGTGGAAAGCATATTTTTATTCTGGGTGCAAGCCGTTTCGACACCTCTGATCAATCGACAACCCTGACTATTTCTAAGCTGTTAGCGAAGAATAATTCGGTTTACTACCTTGATTACCCCTATACCTGGAAAGATTATTTTAGCCGGAGAGGGACGGCTGAATTTAAAAGAAGAAAACCTTATTTCTCGCTTAAAACCAGCGGGCTTGTGGAAAATGGAATAGAAAACTTCAATGTGATTATCCTGCCGGTACTGTTGTCGATCAATTTCCTGCCGGAGGGACGGCTTTATCGCCGCCTGTTAAGGTATAACGAAACCTTGATCCAAAGACGCATCAGACAGGTGATCCGGGCGCGCCGTATCGATAGTTTCATCTATATCAATTCATTTAACTTTCATTATCCCGATGTTGCAGACGGTTTAAACCCAGACTTAACGGTCTACCAGTGTGTGGATCCGATGATCATGCCCTACGACAAAAAACATGGGATACACTCGGAGAATAAACTGGTACGGGAAAGCGACCTCGTAATATGCACCAGCAAGCAATTGTATGAAGAAAAGAAATTATTGAATACGAACACCTTCTTCGTTCCTAATGCCGCCGACATTCGACACAGTTCTAAGGCTTTGAATAAGGACCTGGCGATTCATCCAAGTATTGCCCAATTACCCGGGCCAATCATTGGCTATATAGGAACTATTGAGCGAAGGATGGACTATGATCTGCTGAAGGAAGTCATCGAATCAAACCCCGATAAAACTTTCGTTTTTGCCGGGCCGACTTCAACAGAATATACTCCAGCCTGGTTTTTCAACACTCCGAATATCTTTCTCCCCGGGCGAATTGATTACATGGAGATACCGGCTATGATGAAAGGCTTTGACATCGCATTGATCCCCTTTAAAAAAGATAAGGTCAGCGCAACAATTTTCCCTCTGAAGTTATTTGAATATCTGGGGGCAGGGAAACCCGTCATAGCGAGCAATTTCAATCCGGATCTGCAAGAGTTTACCGAAAATACAGTTGAGTTCTGCAGTAATGCGTCTTTTTTTAATCAGGCGATTAACAATATCTTAAATAAAGATTCAGCAGCCGATAAAGAGGCGCGCCTTCTGGTAGCCGAAAAGAACACCTGGGAAAAGAGAGCTGCCAAAATTTCGACGCTTATTTACAAAATGCTACTCTCAAATAAACACTAAGAAATCAGATCAGACGACAAATATAGGAGGAATATGCACAGTCATCATTTTAAAGAGATTAGCCTACTTATTACCCATTACAACAGGAGTCACTCGTTGGAGCGTCTTCTTAAGCGATTTCAAGAGCTGCAATGTGAGTTCGCTGAAATTGTAGTTTCTGATGATGGCAGCCGAGCAGAACACGTTGAACATCTTCATGCCTTGCAAAAAGAATATCAATTCACTTTGCTGTGCTCATCGGTAAACAAGGGACTGGGTAATAATATCAACAAAGGTCAGGATGCTGTCAACACCCCATATACACTTTATGTCCAGGAGGATTTTGTCCCGGCTGATATTTTTCCCGAGAAATTGCAAGAAGCTGGATCATTTATGGATGAAGATCCCGCGCTGGATATGGTCAGATTCTATGCTTATTTTAAGTACCCCTATCTCCGTACTTTTCGATCAGGATTCTCCAGGATGGTGTTTTCAATATGGTATCCAGGTTACCGTAAATTCTATTATTATAGCGACCATCCTCACCTGCGAAGAAGCAGCTTTTTAACAAAGTTCGGGCGCTATGATGAAAATAATGGCCCCGATAAAACCGAGTACAAAATGATGATGTCTTTTCTTCAAACTAAGGGGAAGGGCTTGTTTTACGATGATTATCGAGCTTTATTCACTCAGGCTAATTCCTCTGCGGAACCCAGCACGGTCCACCGGAATTTTTGGCGTGAAAGTAACAACCCGATTGTCACTATGGCAAGGCATCTCTATCGGCATATCAAGTTTAATTTTGATATTCAATTTAAATCAAAAAATTAAGATGTCTGTATTGAGTATTCCAAATTGGCTTAAGCCACATCTTTATCTCAACAAGACGTTCAGCGATCTGACTGAGCAGGAATTGGATAGTCTTAAGCAAAAGCTGCAAGGGTTCCAGAGTGAGCAGCCCGAAATTTCTGTGGTCATTCCCGCCTGGAATGAAGAGAACAACATATACCGTACCCTCTCGTCCCTTGCGGCCAACCATTGTTCTTCGCCTGCCGAGATTATTGTAATTAACAATAATTCCACCGACAAAACACAGGATGTATTAGATCGGCTTGGCGTGAGAACGTATTTTCAGTCCGCTCAGGGAACTACCTATGCGAGGCAACTAGGCCTGACGATGGCCAGAGGCAAATATCATTTATGCGCAGATGCAGATTCTTTTTATCCACCCGAGTGGATTGATCTCATGGTTAAGCCATTGAAGAATAACGACGGCGTTGTGGGAGTTTACGGTCGGTATTCGTTTATCCCCTCTCCAAACGCTTCCCGGCTTCCTTTCTTTATCTATGAAAAAATAACGGGGCTGCTCATCCGCCTACGAAAAAGAAATAGAGAATATATCAACGTTCTTGGATTTAATATGGGCTTCATTACCGCGGTGGGCAGGGAAAACGGAGGCTTCGAAGTTACTGATGTGAGAAAGTTTGACAACGCGCTGGGCAGCGATTATTTTGTAGAAGAAGCTGAAGATGGAAGAATGGCAGTAAACCTTAAAAAAACCGGTAAGTTAAAGCTCGTTACTCATCCGGCAGCCCGGGTCTTCACTTCCTCACGGCGTCTAGATGCTGAAGGAGGTATATTAAAATCCTTCACAAACAGGTTAATACTGCACGCAACACGAATTCCTGAATATTTTAACTTAAAAAAGTAAGCCTTATGGCCAGTCCAATCAATATCGTAATGGCAAGTGATAATCGCTATGCCATCTTAATGGGCGTATCGATTAAATCAATAGAGCTTAACCACAAAGGTCCGGAAAAGATTCACTTTTATCTTATCAATGACCATATAACGCCAGAGAATCGCAAGAAAGTTGAACAATGCGTTACATCGGACAAACTGGTTATCCATTGGCTTAACATCGGTGATATTATTTCGCCAGAAATACAATTCCCGGCCGAAAACTCAGCATTCCCGGTAACGGCCTACCTGCGGCTGCTGGCTGCTTATATCGTTCCAAAGGATGCCTCTAAATTAATTTATCTCGACGTAGACACCATTGTAAGGACTGATATTTCGATCTTATGGCATACCGATATCGAAGGGCATGTCATTGGCGCTGTTCAGGATATCTGCAAAACGGTAGGATGTGAATGGGCGGGAATTCCTAACTACCGCGAATTGGGTCTGGATGGAACCGCCAAGTACTTCAACTCGGGTGTTATGATTATTGATGTTGAACGCTGGAAGCAGGAAGACCTTACTAACCGGGTGTTCAAGGATCTGAACAATAACATCGAACACATCAATTTCGCAGACCAATATGGCTTAAACGTTACACTATATAAGCAGTGGTTCGAAATCGATCCCAGATGGAATTGTTACTCAGTATTTACAATGCCAGACCCTTTTCTTATCCATTTCCTGGACATTAAACCTATCTTTAAGTCTTATAGAGGAAACAAAGCATACGGGCTGTTATTCCAAGAGTACTTAGAAGCTACTCCCTGGAAAGGATTCAAGCTCAAAGGACATTATGTTCGCTTGTTTCATAAGGCCCAAACAAAAATCAAAAAACTAATCAAAAGATACCGGAAAAGGTAGTCCTTTGAGGCATTCCTAATCTGTGCATATTTCTGTGACTTATGCATCGGAATATATAATATCTACCTAATGATAAGATCTATACTCATTAAAATAATCAGCTTGTATGTGTTCATTCGTTTCGGTAAAGTACCAGGTGAGCTAAGCTATTTTTACTATGATACTTATTACTGCAAAATCATACAATGGAAATACCTTATCCGGGATTATATAATCAAAAAGCCATATAAGGAAATCTCGTTTGACGGTGAGTTTACGCCAGAGATTGCTTTTACCTTGCCATTTGCGTATTGGCATTTCAAAAATGGGACGCTAAAAAAGACAATATCGTCTAAATACACCGCTGAGCTTTATTTCTTCTCCCCCCAACACGAAGAGTTATTCACTTCGCGCACCCCTGAGGGTAATTATAATTTTGAAACACCCCGCGTGCTGTATAGTCCTGATTATAATATGAAGAAATGGGCACAGGTGCCCCTGAAAAAAATCTATCAGAACGATGTTTATGTGTTTGAAAAGCCAATATTGATTATTGCAAACCGTTACAATATGGAATGGGATGGTCCCCCGATTAGTTTCTTCAGCATTGAAATCCTGGACTTCATGATCTCCACATTGAATGAGTTCTACACGATTATATACAACAGGCCCCGTCCAGAGAATATTACCGGTGACAATAGCGCTATCTATGATTTAGGAGAATATGAATGGCTCAAAGAAACTCACCCTGAAGTTATGCTGATGGAAGATCTCTACCAGGAAAACAAAGCAAGGGTAAACAATTTTAATCATCTCCAACTAATGGTATACGCTAATGCCAGCCGATTCATCTCTACTCACGGAGGCACCGCAGCGCTGGCAAGTTACTTTGGCGGAACCAATCTGATTTTATCTAAACAAGGTCCGGAACATTATTTTGGCTGCTACCATAAGTTGTATCCACAGCTCTCAGGAGCGACGGTGATGCATGCCAAAACGGACCCAGAACTGATCGATTACGTCAACCAGTATTTTATTCCCGAACATCCCAATCAGGAAGTATAAATGAGTAAAGGTCAATACTGGCTCAGATCGGGCCTCATCAACATCGTTCAGAATTTTTCAGGGACAATCCTGAACCTGATCACCTTTTTTATACTGGTCAGGTTGTTAAACAAGAATGATTATGGGGTATGGGCTTTGTTTCTACAAACCGTAACCATTATGGAGATCATTCGTAGCGGGCTAATCCAAAGCGCTTTAATACGGTTCATGTCAGGCTCGGATAAATCTGAACACGGTGAAATATTCTCTGCATCCCTCACCATAAGCGGTACCCTCACCGCCGGAGTAATTATTCTCAATAGTATTTTTGCAGGCTCATTATCGAGGGCTTTGCAGGCGCCTGAAATGGAATCGATGCTCTATCTATACAATATTGTATTTCTATTCTCCGGCCTGCTCAGCCAATTTAATTGTATCGAACAGGCTCACCTCAGGTATACTGGCGTGTTTGTCAGTGGATTGATCCGACAATCAATTCTTTGCGGTTTTCTCATCCTTTGCCTCGCATTTAGCTTGCAAACTACTCTTTATACCTTGGTATGGGTGCAACTGGCAGGTGCTGTGCTCAGTAGCCTGATTTCCTGGATGTTCGTAAAGGATGTCATCGTTCTCAGTTATACTTTCAGTAAAACATGGATAAGGAAAATTTTCGATTACGGTAAATATTCATTTGCTACTTCCCTAAGCTCGATCCTCTCCGGCACAATAGACCAGTGGATGCTTTCCGGAATGATC
>CAZFQV010000005.1:0-21058 GCA_964521175.1 uncultured Sphingobacterium sp. | reverse complement strand
CATTTTTGCAACTTGTTCCCCATCCGTTTCGTATAAATAAACAGGATTCGTCCATTCCTGCGATAACTGGCGGGAGGTTCGGCCGGCCTTGTTTCTTGCCGTACTATGAAACTCCTTAGCTCCGGTTTGTTTTAGTATTTTTATTAAGTTTGAGTCGCTGATGCCTGATCCCGGCATGATGCGAAGTCTGTTCCCGGCCTGACTTATTAAATCTGCCAGTAGCGAAATCCCATCTTCAGCATATAGTTGTCCCCCGGAGCTTAATAAACGGTGGAACCCTAAGTCAATGACATCTTCTAAACTCTTTGAAAAATCGGCACAGCGATCAAAAGCACGATGGAAGGTACATTCTATATTTCCGGCCAGCGATATCAGTTCTGAGCAACGCTGTTTGTCGACGCTGCCATCTTGCCGGAGGATCCCGAAAACCAGACCTTCACATCCGAGATCCCTGCAGCAGATCACATCCTGCTTCATCACTTCAAACTCTTCATCAGAATAAACAAAATCGCCTCCGCGAGGCCTTATGATAGGGAAAATGGGAATGCTAAGCAGGTCATGGCATATTTTTACCATGCCAAAAGAGGGCGTAGTACCTCCTGACACCAGATTATCGCAAAGCTCAATCCGATCCGCGCCGCCTGCCTGCGCAGCGAACGCTGAATTCAATGATCCTGCACATATCTCAAGCTTAAAAGTCATAAAAGATAAAGATAAGGAAGTATAACGGTTACTCTTCGCTATTGTGTTTTGATCTCAGATTATTCATAAACTGAGTGAGTTCATTGGTAATCATGTCGAGCTCCTGGCCCGCTTCCTTCAGATAGGAGATTAATTCAAGAGACTGATCTTTGGGGGTTTCGCTATCTTCAAGCACCGAGACAATCTCCAGAATCTGTGAAACGGGTTGTCTGACCCGGTGAGAGATCATAAAAATCATTTTTTCGAGACTAATCACATTATCCTGAAGTTCTTTTTCAGCCCGTTTGCGTTCATCAATTGGGAGTCTTAGTGAAAAATATTCCCTGATGTGGCCATTCTCATCCATAATGGGAACGATGGTGCTGTCGAGCCAAAAAAACGTACCGTCCTTCGCCTTACTTTTCACCTCTCCGCGCCACACCTGTCCGCTTGATATGGTCTTCCACATATCCATGAAGAACTCTTTGGGGTGATAACCTGAGTTAACCAGTCTGTGATTCTGACCCAGCAGCTCATCAGCAGAGAACCTGCTGACCTTGCAAAAGGTATCGTTCACATAAATTATTTTCCCTTCGGGATCTGTAATTGAGCAAATAATGTTGAAATCGATTACCTGTTGGTAGGCATCAAGAAGCTTCAATAGCTCTTCTTTGGATTTTGATCTTAATTCCAACGCTTTGTCCATCCCAGATTATTCTATTTTCGTTAAAATTAAGATATAAATACAACAGTCATGGCAGACTAGTGATAAATCCTCCCCGGACGTTATATCGTGGTTTTTATTTTCAGCTCTTTAAGTTGGCTATCCGCAATGGTTGAAGGCGAATCGATCATCACGTCCCTGCCGGAGTTATTCTTAGGGAAGGCGATCACATCGCGTATAGAATCCAATCCTGCGAAAATAGAAACCAGTCTGTCAAAGCCAAACGCTATGCCGCCATGTGGAGGTGCGCCGTATTCGAAGGCATCGAGCAGAAAGCCAAACTGTTTCTGTGCCTCTTCCTCGCTAAAACCCAGGTGCTTAAACATCAGTGACTGCAAAGCGCGATCATGAATCCGGATGGAGCCACCTCCTATTTCAGTACCGTTGATCACCATATCATAGGCATTTGCACGTACCTCACCGGGATGAGTATCGAGCATCACAATATCTTCAGGTTTAGGAGAAGTGAAAGGATGATGCATCGCATGGTAACGCGCTGACTCTTCATCCCATTCCAGTAATGGGAAATCAAGAACCCATAAAGGTGCAAAACTGTTTTTATCGCGGAGCTCCAATCGGTTGCCCATCTCGAGCCTCAGTTCACCCAGCTGCCTGCGCACCTTGTCTTTTTGGCCAGCCATAATTAGCAGCAGGTCTCCGGGTTCAGACTGAAATGCTTCAGACCACTTGCGGAGGTCTTCTTCCTGGTAAAATTTATCGACCGAAGATTTTAAGGTGCCATCGCTATTGTGGCGTAAGTAGATCAGACCCGTGCCACCAATCTGCGGGCGTCGGATAAAATCTGTAAGGTTGTCAACCTGTTTACGGGTGTATTCGGCGCAGCCTTTGGCATTTATACCGATAACGAGTTCTGCTTGTTCAAAAACTGGAAAATCTCGCCCTTTTACAATATTCGTAATGTCAGTAAAGGTCATCCCAAACCGGATGTCGGGTTTATCCGAGCCATATAAACGCATCGCATCTGAATATAGCATCCGGGGAATATCGCTAAGCTCTATGTCCTTCACGTTCTTAAAAAGGACACGAATCATACCTTCAAAAACATTCAATATGTCTTCCTGTTCAATGAAGGCCATCTCGCAATCAATCTGGGTGAACTCCGGTTGGCGGTCAGCACGCAGGTCTTCGTCCCGGAAGCATTTCACGATCTGGAAATAGCGGTCAAACCCGGAAACCATCAGCAGCTGCTTAAAAGTTTGTGGCGACTGTGGTAGGGCGTAGAATTCTCCTGGGTTCATTCTGCTGGGAACTACAAAATCACGGGCTCCTTCAGGGGTCGATTTAATCAAAACAGGCGTTTCAACCTCAATAAAATTGAGTTCATCAAGATATTTCCTGACTGCCTGAGCCATTTTGTGTCGCAACACCAAATTGGCCCTTACCGGATTTCTACGAAGATCCAGGTATCTATATTTCATCCGGAGGTCTTCACCGCCATCGGTTTCATCTTCAATAAGAAAGGGAGGCAGCTTGGCGCTGTTCAGCAATTCCATCTTCGACACCTTAATCTCAATTTCTCCGGTGGGTATTTTAAGGTTTTTATTTGACCGCTCTATAACCTTACCGCTGACTCTGATCACAAACTCACGACCCAGGCTACGCGCCTGCGCCCTCAGTTCCGCATCGTCATCAGTATTAAAAGTTAACTGAGTAACCCCATAGCGATCTCGCATATCAATGAAAGTCATTCCGCCCAGGTCACGTGATTTCTGTACCCAGCCGCTTAATGTAACTTCTTTGCTTAAATCGTTGATGGTTAGTTCTCCGCAAGTATGTGTTCTGAGCATAACATTTCTCGTAAAGGGGCAAAAGTAAGCTTTTTCAAAAACTTGATAGGCAATTTGCTTAATTTTTACTTTGTATACGATTTTATATCGCCATTTTCAAAAAAAAGCTAGCGCCATAATTCCGAATCATGTAAAAATACCTTTGCCGTCCGGAAGGCAGCAAAGAGCCGACAACGGCTGAATAGCAATGAGTTAAACCATCCTTCCGGGTTCAAGGGTTCTGTACCGGGATCAAAAAGCGCAATTAGTCGCGCTAATCATAATTATTGGTATCTTTGTATCATCAAAAGGGGTGCCTTGTTTGCAATCAAACACAAAAACAGGCTGAGAGTATACCCATCGATTGAGTTTAAGTCGGGCGTTATAAAGCTGATACAACTCATGAGAGCACCTGATCCGGATAATGCCGGCGGAGGGAGGTAATGGTTAAGGAAACTGCATAGAACCCCATTATGCAGAATGTTTAACGTTTTTATTAAATCATTTTGAAAAATTTTCTGATTATCGCCATGGCGATTCTGATGCCTTTTGCGGCTGCAGCTCAATTTTCTGTAAAGGGAAAAATTACGAGCAAACACTCCGGACAGCCACTGGCGGGAGCCGGCATTTCGCTGGACCATTCCTTTGTCAACACCCAGACCGATGAAGCGGGTGCTTATTCATTCAAAAATCTTAAAGCCGGCAACTATGTGCTGCGCATTACTTACGTAGGATTCCAGAATATCGAACGCACTATCCGGGTGGACAATAACCTGACTCTTAATTTCGAGCTGAACGCAAATACACTGATGGCTGATGAGGTGATGGTTAAAGCTACCCGCGCCAGTGAAACGTCGGGGACCACCTTTCGCAACCTTAGTCAGGCAGAGCTTGAGAAAAATAATCTTGGCCAAGATCTTCCTTTTCTCTTAAACCAAACGCCCTCTGTGGTGGTGAGCTCTGATGCCGGAAACGGAATTGGATACACCGGCATCCGCATCCGCGGAAGCGACCCCACCCGTTTAAATGTTACGATTAATGGAATTCCTTATAACGACCCCGAAAGCCAAGGTACATTCTGGGTCAATCTGCCAGATTTCGCTTCTTCTGTAGATAACCTTCAGATTCAAAGAGGCGTAGGAACATCTACCAACGGCGCCGGCGCTTTTGGCGGCAGCTTAAACATTCAGACTACAACCCGACGAGATTCGGCTTATGCAGAGCTCAGCAATACTTTTGGTTCATATCAAACCGTAAAAAATACAGTGAGTGTAGGAACCGGCCTCATCGATCATAAATTCAGCTTCGACGGCCGTTTGTCAAGGATTAAATCTGACGGCTATATCGACCGCGCCACCTCCGACCTGAAGTCTTACTTCCTGAGTGCAGCCTATTACGGTAAAAACAACCTATTGCGCGCAAACGTGTTCTCGGGTTCAGAAAAAAGTTATCAGGCCTGGAACGGAGTTCCCGAAAGCTTAATCCATACCAATCGTACCTATAACAGCTTTACCTATGATGACCAAACGGATAACTATGTACAGAATCACTATCAACTGCTGTATTCCCATTCCTTCTCATCCGTGTTTTCCGCAAACGGGGCGCTTCACTATACAAGAGGCAAAGGCTATTATGAAGAGTTTAAAGAAGGTCAGAAGCTTGTAAATTACGGGATAGATCCCTTAATAATTGGCGGTAGCACCATCACCAAAAGTGATCTGGTGCGTCGCAGATGGCTGGATAACAATTTCTACGGACTTACCTATTCCATTAATTATCAGCCAATCACAGCCCTTAATTTTACCCTGGGTGGTGCGTATAATGAATATGATGGGGATCATTTCGGTGAAGTGATCCGCGGTCAGTTTGTCCCCGTTGATCTGAACATGAAACGTTACTATCAGGGAAATGGCTTCAAAACAGACTTTAACACCTATGCAAAGTCAACTTATACTCTGGGCAGGTTAAACCTCTTTGCAGACCTGCAGTATCGCAGGATCGACTATAAGATAGATGGCACCGACAAAAACCGCAATGTGCTGGATCAGGTGGATGATCTGAATTTTTTTAATCCCAAGTTCGGACTAAGCTATCAGATCGATTATACTAACAATGTTTACGGCTCGGTGGCGGTAGCCAATAAAGAGCCAAATCGGGATGATTATGTCAACTCCACGCCCGCATCAAGACCCAGGTCGGAAAATTTACTGGATATTGAAGTGGGGTACAGAATACGCAAATCGAATTTCAGTGCCGGCTTGAATGCTTACGCGATGTTATACAAGGACCAGCTGGTGCTAACAGGGAAAGTGAATGACGTAGGCGAATATATTCGCCAGAATGTGGAAGACAGTCACCGTTACGGTATCGAGCTGGATAGCCGCATTCAGGTAAACTCTGCCTTATCATGGGGCTTAACTGCATCATTAAGCAGCAATAAGGTCAAAAACTTTACTGAATTCATCGATGATTATGACAATGGAGGGCAAATAGGGAATGCTTATCAGAATGTAGATCTTGCCTTTTCTCCACGATTTGTTGGGTCAAGTGAACTTGCAGTCAATCCTCTGCGAAAGGTTGAACTGGCCCTGTTAAGTAAATATGTAGGCAAGCAATATCTGGACAACACTGCAAATTCACAACGTAAGCTCGACGCCTTCCTGGTAAACGATATCCGCATCTCTTACCATACATCGTTTATAGGATTGAAAAATATCGGGCTCAGCCTCTTGTGGAATAATGTATTTTCTGAGTCGTACGAGGCGAATGGTTATACCTTCAGTTATCTCTACGGAGGAGATTTTATTTCAGAAAATTACTATTTTACCCAGGCGCCAAGGAATTTCTTACTTGCCCTTAACCTTAAATTTTAACCGGAAATATCGTGAAAAAATATATCTCAAAATTCCATTACCTGACACAGGATCTACCCCATCGCAGCCATTTAGAGCAGGCTCAGATTGCCTGCCAGGCTGGAGCTAACTGGATCCAATATCGCTGCTTCAGCAAAAACGACGAGCAGCTTATCGAAGAGCTGCATCAAATGGCCGTGATATGCGATGACTGGGGAGCGACATTAATCATCACCGATCACTATCACCTGCTTGATAGGGTGGATGTCCAGGGTCTGCATCTCGAAACCATGCAGGCCGACTTCAATAGTATCCGGGAAATCGTTACCGACGAACGAACTTTGGGAGCATCGGCCAATTCAATGGAAGATATTCAGCGGATCGCTGCGTCGGCAGCAGTGGACTATATCGGATGCGGACCTTTCAATACCACAACAACAAAGCCCAACGATTATCCATTATTGGGATCTGAAGCCTACCGTGACATAATTAAGGAAATGGAGAAATTGCAAATCAACATTCCGCTGCTGGCGGTAGGCGGCATAAAAATCGAGGATGCTGATGCGCTGCTGTCGACCGGTATATGGGGGCTTGCGATATCCTCAGCAGTAAACCTGGCAGATAATCCGGCCGAGGTGCTAAAGGATTTTTATAAAAAGATCTATTAAAGAGAAACAAATGCCGCGCTTTCCTATTTTTACAATATGTCTTCTCATCACATCGTACGCGAAAAACAGGAACCGGCGCTGCTGATTCTTAACCTGGAAGGTTTCGACAATGAAAATCTTGGCCAGATTCTGGAATGGAGCCCTACGATAATTGTCCATGAGGATGTTTATGAGCTTGCGAACTCCCGCGCCATTAAGGTCGATGCAGTATTGAGTCCGAACGCAGACTTCCGGGCCCAAGAGACTACCCGTATCATTTTAACAGGCTCCGATCCGCTCGAAGATGCTTTAAAATATCTAACAGGCGAGAACTATCCCGCGGTGAATATCATTGCCGATAATTTTGCTTTAAAAGATTATGCGACTTACGTGGATGATATTGACCTGGTTATTTTCGTGAGGGATAAGAAAATATTTCCGGTACGATCCGGCTTCAGCAAATGGCTGCCTCAGGGAGAGGAGATTCATGTAATTCATGTGGTAAATAACCTGCATACCAGCGGATTATTAAAAAAAGAAGGTGCCGTCTTTGAAACTGAAAAGGATGGCTTTTATTCCTTCAGTTTCGATCAGCCTTTTATCTTTATTGCAGAAAAGATCTGAGATGCAAATCGTTAAAGCCTCAGAACAGGATTTCCCACTAATCCAGAATCTTGCGGAGGAGATTTGGTGGCCTACCTACCGGGCTATTATCGCTGAAGAGCAAATTAACTTTATGCTTGAACACCTGTATTCTGAAGCTGCGCTGAAAAAGCAGGTGGATGAAGGTATGCAATTTATTTTGGCCACAAACGGAGCCATGGCATTGGGCTTTGCGGGGTATTCCCTGGAAAATAATTTGGGTATAATGAGGATCCACAAGCTCTATATTCTGCCATCCGAGCAAGGCAAAGGTACAGGCAGACAGTTGATACAATATCTGTCCGATCATGCGGAAGAGCTCAGGCTTAGTGCCCTGGAACTAAATGTGCACCGCGAAAATCCTGCCCTGGGTTTCTATAAAAAACTGGGATTCGAAATTTCCAGGGTTGTCAATATTCCTTTTTTTCAGTTTACGCTTAACGATTATGTAATGAGAAAAGAGCTCGCGGGACGCTAATCTTGGAGTTTAGGCAGGCGCGCAGGTGTATCCTTGCCTGACACAATACTCCTGGCGCTTAATGCGATGGCCTTGATCGTCGCAAGAATATTATTTACATCCAGAGAATCGAACTCGTCTTTTACCGTATGGTATAATTTATCAGAATCAATCTGATCGGTCGAGATGGTATGTGCAGGAACGCCCAGGGCAGCCAGGGTGGCATTATCGCTACGATAGAACAGATTCTGATCGGGATAGGGGTCGGGATAAAACTTAAAATCGGTTCCCACCAGATTACGTTGCAATATCGCTCCGAAGTCAGAACGCTCATAACCGGTGATAAAGGCGGAGTTCTTCCCAAATTTAGAGTCCTTTCCTATCATTTCGATATTAAACATGGCGGTGACCTCGTCTGGATTAAGCCTGGAAGAAAAATACTTCGAACCGTAGCCTCCGATCTCTTCAGCAGTGAAAGCCACGAAAATTAAGGTGCGCTCGTTGTTATTCAATTTCTTATAATAGCTGGCAAGTGATATTACCGCGGTTGTGCCGGAAGCATCATCATCTGCTCCATTTGCAATCGAATCGCCCTCCACAGTTGCTATTATTCCAAGGTGATCATAATGAGCGGAAAACACCACCAACTCTTTCTCTTTGGATTTGCCGGGGATCATCCCGGCGACGTTGAAAAGTGGCAAACTCTCCAGCTTATTGCTTACTGCAACACTAAAAGTGCCTGCCATGCGGGGGCCCAAAATAAAGACAGCACCAGCTTTTCCATTCGATTTTCCCCCAATATGCCCGTGCATCACGCTTTCCTGAAGTCTTTTGAAAATAGAAGCGTGTACCGGATCCACCAGCACAAGGACTGGTGATGCAATAGCCTGTACCTCCCGGTACTTGGGCACGAACTCATCTTCAGAAGTGATATGCACGATCTGTGCGCCAGATTTGTCATTAAAGTTAAGCGAACTGTTATCTGATATGGCCAGCACATTTGCAGCATCGATATGCTTGCCGTCAATTAAAACGGTGGCCAGTCCCGGCAAAATTCTGGTGACCTTAAATTCCTGGCGGAAGCTGCTTTCTCCTTCGAGCGGTAGCAGACCCGCCTTCCTGAATTCATCTTCAATGAAACTCGTCGCCCGATCTATGCCTGGTGTGAACGAACCCCTCCCCTCCATATCATCCGCAGACAGCGTCTTCATGATCCGGGTCACTTCTGCCTTGTCAAATACCGGGTCGGAAACCCGCGCTGCGCATAAAGCCAGAAAAAGAATCGTTAGAAAGCCTATTTGTGTTTTTTTGATATACATTATCTTGATTTTGAGGATAACCAATTATTGCGGAATCGGAGCTCTTCGGCACCGGCATCGTCAAGGGCTGCTACTTCCAGCGTATTATCTTCCTGAAAGGTTAACACTGATGTTTTTACAATCCCTTTGTGTTCAAATACAATCGGAACACTCTGCCCTGGCCTATACCTGGCAAGGATATCCCCGAGATTTACATTCCCCAGCAATTCTTCATCGTTAATTTTTAAAATATAATCTCCCATATCAACACCGGCGTCATAGAGAGGCGTGCCTTTTACTGTTGCATTGGCAAGTCTATTTTTTCCGGTATAAGATATTAATGTAAAACGTGCCGGTCCGATGCTTGCCTTCCCCGGGTTCGCCGTACGCAGTATAAGGCCGGCTTTGGTCAGCAGCGCACCATAGTCGGCCTTGGCGGTACCACGGACGTAGTGGTTAAAAAAGTCAGCAGCAAAAGCCGGATTGGTTAAGCTGCCGAGAATGGCCTGGAGGTCTGCATCCGAATATGGGACACCTGTTTTTCCATGCGCCTTCCACACGGCCCGCATAAAATCATCAAGAGTCAGGTTAAATTCTGATCTCAGCCTTAGGTCAAGTCCCAGCGCAATAAAAGCTCCGTAGGTGTAATACGACGTATAGTTGTTTGTATAATTATTCTGATCAATCGATACGCCTGCATCTACAAAAACGGCATACCTGCTCATGTGAGTGGCGGGGAAACGGGCGGCTCCGGGAGAATTCAGCACCCCATTAAGGATGCCGGATAGAATAGTATTATACTCTTCATCTGTTCTCAATCCAGCACGTTTCAGAATCAGGTTGCCATAATATTGGGTAAAGCCTTCGGCAAACCATAGATCGCTACTCATATTCGCTCTTGAAAAATCAAAGGGTTCCAGGGACCCGGGCCTCATCCGTTCCACATTCCATATATGAAAGAACTCGTGAGAAAATGTACTGAGCATTCTTCCCTCATTATCGCCGATCTTATAACTACCATTAGTGATCACCGTTGAGTTGCGGTGTTCCATGCCGTCCCCCGCATTATCAGGATTCACGTCCTGCAGGAAGGTATAAGTACCATAATCAAAGTCAGGCAGTTCTCCATACACTTCTTTAGATTCCCTGACCATCCTCTTAACCATACTTGCAAAGTTCTGGATAGTCTGACTGTCGTCATTGCTGCTATGCGTGCTTAGTAGGATGATCTGGCTTTTGCCTCCTGGATTATCCTCTTGCCAGCTAAGCACGAAGTGGTCTGAAAGTTCCAACGGACTATCCATAAAGTATTGGAGATTTTCAGCCCAGTAAGTATTGGGCTCCGTCAATGGCTTAAGCTGGGTGGAAACCTTCCAATTAAACTTCCCGATATCTATGAGTTTTAATTCGATAGGACGTTCTGTCAGCGCAGGAAACCATATAAAAGTTGCAGGAATATTGATATGGGCATGGGTTTCATCGATGGCCAGATAGGTTCCATCTACCCGGTTGCCATATATGGTATAGGCGATGCGAATATTTCCGTTATGTCGTTCTACCTGGTAGAGATCACCTTCCAACTGTTTAAAAGGCAAGGCTAAGCCTGTATTATCAGAGACTTTGATTCCATACACGTTCTTTCCAAACTCATGAGTGGCATATCTCCCCGGAGAAGAACGGCTCATCCTAAAAGTAAATAAGCCTTGGGGAACATCCGGGATATTTACGACAACTTCTGCTTCGTGATGCACCGCATTCGGAAATGAGATCGCGTACTGAATGGTATTCTGGGCGAATAAGTTGAATCCGGTTAATAAAAAAGAGAAAAGCAAAAGATACAACTTCATGATTGGTAATTTATATGGCGAAGCTATAAATTTACTTATTAAGTAGAATATTGGTATAGTCTGTTTTAAATTGAATAGCTAAGCTTTACGATTGTCTGAACTCCTTGGTTATTAACAAGCAAGGCGTGTTCTATTCGAAACATCTTATGGGTAAGCCAATCATTCTGCTGAGTCAAGATCCCGATGTGCCCGGCGACTAATCAACTGTTTCTCTTTTTCAATATCGGTCGCCACCCAGGTATCGTGCACTCCGTCCGCGACGGTTACGTCCTTTTCTCTGGTCTTATCCGACCGATAGATATAAGTCTCATCCACATTTTGTAGGGCTACATCATACGGACCTTTAATGCTCATCAGCTTGACAAACACAGGTAGACATTCAAATAAAATAAAAAGTATTCCTATAAAGGATATTGCCAGGTAATTGTCCATGTCGCGGGTGCCGTCATTCCGGAAGGTGAGCTGTCCCAGTGCCCAATTCCTATCTGCAAAGCCCGCCACATTCGCTAAGCTATCGAGTTGCCTCCCGCTGAACATCCGCTGATCGGAGAGGCCGTCGAGATCTCTTCGCCGGGCAAAGAACGCGTCCATAGCACTCAGCTCAGCACGCAGGGATTCCAGCCTTTGTTCTTTCTGCACAACGATACTTTCCTTCTGTTTTGCATAACTGCCGTAGCCCATTATCCCTGAAGTCTGGTTGGTCTTATCGCCAAAGACTTCCTGGTTGAGGATATATCTGGAGCGGTTAATGTCTTTTTCGAGTGAATCTTTCTCACGCTTGATCTCATCGGTCTTCTGGAGCTCAGCAGCATACTTTAGTGAAAAAGTCCGGTTGAGTGTATCAATTTTCGCACGCTGCCCGTTAAGGTAGCTCACTTTCAGCTTGTCCCTAATTTCCTTATCGAAAATCTTAAGTTCGAGGGGTCTTGAAATTACAATCCCAATCATAATTGCCAGCAATATCCTGGGTGTTGCCTGCATAATCTGATGATTCGTTGTGCCGCTCTTACTGATACTGGAAACGATATATCTGTCCAGATTAAAAATGGCAAGTCCCCAAATTATACCAAACATAATAGCAAACAATGGTGCCAGAAGGTTACCGGCAAATACGAAATACATGGCATAGCCTCCCGAAAGTGCGGCAAAAAGGGCGGTGAAGAAGATCGTGGCACCAATACCGACATATTTATTATGTTCGGTAGGATACTTTTTCAGGGTATCAACATGGGCGCCTGAGCAAAACCAGAAAAATTCTGTTACCTTCTTCATTTTACAAATATCAAATTAAATGCTGGTAAAGTAAACATCAACCGTGCCCAAATTTTGTTCCTATTAGCGCCCGCTCAATTTGTGTCCGAAAGCGATCGGCGCTAGCCGGATGAGGGATCTTTCTGCAGTAACCCTAATGTCTATGGCGGGCATACTGACGCAACTTCTATTTCAAAAAAAGCCGGCCGGGATCGTTCATACCATCTGACTGCCAGCCGACAAATAAATGGATGAAAAGCGTACCTTTGTACTACAAATTAAGTACAGCATATGAAAGAAATTACTGTTCAGGAGTTAAAGCAAAAGATCGATCGCCAGGAAGATTTTCAGCTGATCGACGTACGCGAACCATTTGAATACGAGATGTCTAATTTGAATGGAGAGAATATTCCACTGGCAGGTATCGTAATTGAGGCTTCCAAAATAAGTAAGGATAAACCGGTGATCGTCCAGTGCCGCAGCGGTGCGAGAAGTGCCGCAGCAGTAGCTCAGCTGGAACAACTCGGCTATACCGATATTTATAACCTGAAGGGTGGGATAATGGCATGGGCCGCTGAGTATGAACCCGATATGAAGGTCTACTAGATATGCTCAAAAAAATTCTGATCAATATCTTTCTGAATGTTGCCATCATCGTAATGGTACTCTGTCTGGTATGGGCATTCAAGAACCGCTATTATCTTTACGTATTTGCCGGCCTTCCTCCGTTTGCGATGCTGATCTATTTAAAATTCAGACTGGTCAAAACTGTCCGGAATATTACCCGGAAGAAATAGCCTATTTCTTTATCAGTCCCAAGCCAGGGTTTTCAGATAACAGCCATCGACCGTTTTGAAATGCAGGGTCCTGATAAGGATTGTTATTGGTAAGAAAGGGCCCATCCAGATCAGCCCAGTCGCATAACGGCGCCAGCGCTGCCGCAGCAAGGGTGCCACAACTGGTTTCACTCATGCAGCCGATCAATACCTTCATGCCGAGTTCCTTAGCCCTGAGGATCATTTGATGACCTTCGTACATTCCTGCGCTTTTCATCAGCTTAACATTGATGCCATGATAAACCCCATTCGCCTTTTCGACATCTGCTAAACGCTGAACGGCTTCATCACCAATTATGGCAACCGGACTGTGTGCTGTAATCCATGCGTTTGAATCAACATCATCTCTAGGCATAGGCTGCTCTATCAGGACAGTGCCCTGTTCATGCAACCAGCAGGCCATATCCAGGCCCTGTTGCCTGTCTGACCAGCCCTGGTTGGCATCCACGAACAAGGGTTTATCGCTAACGGAGCGGATAGTATTGATCAGCTCTTTATCATTATCCCGACCGAGCTTGACCTTGATAATATGACATTGCTCACCTTCACTGATCTTTTGAAGTATGACTTCCGGCGTGTCGATTCCAAGCGTGTAGGAAGTGGCCGGCATTTGCAAAGGATCTGAGTCAAAATATTTATAGCAGGCCTTATTCTCCATTTTCCCTCTCAAATCATGAAGCGCAATGTCTACGGCTGCTTTAATATTAGGATTGCCGGGAGCCAGACTGTCTAGATAAGCTATTAACTCTCCGAAGTCAAAAGGAGCGGTCAGCCAGGAGAGGTCGACCTTCGCCATAAATTCGGTTGCAGTTGCAATATTTTCACCCATATATGGTACCATAGAAGCTTCACCAAAGCCTTTAAAGCCTTCATGATCGATTTCCAAAAGCATAATCGGCGTCGATGTCCGCGAAAACTTTGCAATAGTAAAGGGGTGTTTTAAGGTCAGTTCAAACGGCTTGTAGGTGATCTTCATACGGATTAATTTACCACACGAAATAACGGAATTTATTGGATTTAACAGACGCCTGCATCAGCAGCTGCCTAATTATTATACATAAAGCAGCGTTAATTCATATTTTCTTTATGCGAATTGTAACCTAAATAAATTGTGTTGCAATGACTATTTCCAAACTCATAGTACTTATGATAAATTTTCATTACGGTTTTTGGCTAGAGAAACCTACTTTTGCAAAGACAAAATTTTTTTACGACCCCCCAGAACCATTTGATGGTAGAATCCGAAAAAGACCCGAGCAGCATGAAAACTCTTACTAAAGAATCACAAGAAGCACTTTCACCAGAATCAGCATTAGAACTGTTGGTGGAAGGCAATAAACGTTTTGTCAATAATCTTAAAGTAAACCGAAATCTACTCCAGCAAGCTAATGAAACCTGTGACTCGCAGCATCCCTTTGCTGTTATTCTCAGTTGCATTGACTCCCGGACATCTGCCGAGCTGATATTTGACCAGGGATTGGGGGATATCTTCAGTGTGCGGATTGCTGGCAACGTTGTCAATGACGACATTCTGGGTAGCATGGAGTTTGGCTGTAAGCTAGAAGGATCAAAGATTATCGTAGTTCTGGGTCATACCCGCTGCGGAGCAATAAAAGGCGCATGTGATCACCTGGAGATGGGTCATATCACTGCTCTTCTTGCCAAAATAACCCCGGCTGTCAAAGATGAGACCAGCGTAACAGAAAACCGCAACTCACATAATCTGGAATTTGTCGACAAAGTTGCGAAAATTAATGTCAAACGTACCGTGGATAGCATTATCAAAGGAAGTCCCCTGCTCCAGGAAATGATAGAAAACGGCAAGATCGGTATCATAGGAGGTCTTCACAATATCAGTACTGGCACGGTAGAGTTTTTTTACGACACGATGATCATCAAAAAATAGGCCTGACCGTATTAAAGCATACCTTTGCATACTAAACCATAGATATGCAAATCGAACAGATATATACAGGGTGCCTCGCGCAGGGTGCATATTATATTACTTCCAATGGCGATGCAGCCATTATAGATCCGCTACGTGAAGTTCAGCCCTATATTGACAGGCTTAACCGCGACGGCGTTAAGCTCAAATACATTTTTGAAACCCACTTTCATGCAGATTTTGTTTCGGGTCATCTTGACCTTAGCAAAAAAACTGGTGCACCCATTATATTCGGTCCGGAAGCCCACCCCGATTTTGATTTTATCCCTGCCCAAGACGACCAGGAATTTAAACTCGGTAAGATCAGACTAAAAGCAATTCACACTCCGGGACACACCATGGAAAGCACCTGTTATCTGCTGATTGACGAGCAGGGAAGAGATCATGCCCTGTTCAGCGGAGATACCCTGTTTATCGGCGATGTGGGCAGGCCGGATTTGGCACAAAAAGCAGCTAACATGACTCAGGAGCAGCTCGCTGCCACCCTATATCAATCCCTTAGAACAAAGATTATGACGCTGGCCGATGATGTGATTGTCTATCCCGCGCACGGAGCTGGCAGCGCCTGTGGCAAGAATATGAGCAAGGAAACTGTTTCCACTATTGGCAATCAGAAATTATATAACTATGCGCTGCGGGCGGACATGACTGAAGCCGAGTTCGTAGAGGAAGTGACACACGGACTTGCGCCTGCACCCCCTTATTTCAATGCCAACGTTGCAATGAACAAAAAAGGATATCAGAGCTATGATAGTGTGTTTGATCAGGGGATGAGCGCTTTAAATCCGGACGAATTTGAACTCGCAGCAGAAGAAAGCAATGCACTGGTGATTGATACCCGCAGCAATACCGATTTTTACAAGGGATTTATTCCGCAATCTGTCAATATTGGCTTGAATGGCGACTTTGCGCCCTGGGTAGGAACGCTAGTAGCCGACGTGAAACAAGCGATCCTGCTGGTTACCGATCCGGGAATGGAAGAAGAGACAGTCACCCGCTTAAGTCGGGTTGGCTTTGACCATATAATTGGTCATCTGAGTGGTGGGTTCGAATCATGGAAAGCCGCCGGCAAAGAAATTGATAAGGTTAAACGAATAAGCGCGGCGGAGTTCATAAAAAATTATAACGATAAGGACAGGGTTATCGATGTAAGGAAAGCAAGCGAATACCAATCGAAGCATATCAACAATGCTCAGAATAAACCGCTCGCAGAAATCAATCAATGGATAGACGGGATAGATCCTAAACAACATTTTTATTTACATTGTGCCGGAGGCTATCGTAGCATGATCGCTGCATCTATTCTCGAGGCCCGCGGTTACCATAACTTCAGCGAACTTGAGGGAGGTATTGCTGCCCTCGCTGATTCTGATTTCCCTATTATTAAAAATTAGCAGAACATGATCGATCTTATTAAACAACCCTGGCCCTGGTACATTGCGGGCCCTTTGATAGGCCTCACGGTACCCATACTTTTACTTATTGGCAACAAAGCGTTTGGTATCAGCTCCTCATTGAGTCATATATGCGCGGCATGTTTCCCTGCGAATATTAAGTTTTTTAAATATGACTGGAAAAAGGAAGCCTGGAACCTCTTCTTTGTAGGAGGTATTTTACTTGGCGGATTTGTCGCTGCTTCCCTTCTCCAAAATCCGGAGCCGGTACAGGTAAATCCCCGGTTGGCGTCTGAGCTGGCGGACTACGGAATATATGATTTCAACAATGTTGTTCCTGCAGAAGTGGTCAGCTGGCAATCTCTTTTTACGCTAAAAGGGTTCATCATGATTGTAGTAGGTGGCTTTCTCGTGGGTTTTGGCACACGGTACGCCGGCGGCTGTACGAGCGGGCATTCGATCACCGGTTTGTCAATGTTGCAATGGCCGTCTTTTATCGCAACCTGTTGTTTCATGATCGGTGGTTTCATCATGGCTAATCTGCTGCTCCCTTTAATCCTGGCTCTATGAATAATTTAAAGTATTTAATCACTGGTATCCTTTTCGGGATTGTTTTTGTAAAAGCAGAAATCATCAGCTGGTTTCGTATCCAGGAAATGTTCAGGCTTCAGTCATTCCACATGTACGGAATAATCGGAAGTGCTGTGATTGTAGGAATGATCTCTGTGCTCATCATTAAGAAGTTCAAGGTAAAGACTATCACAGGCGACCCTGTTGAATACCAACCTAAAGTGTTCAGTAAAGGCCAAATATTCGGAGGTTTACTGTTTGGACTTGGCTGGGCGATCACCGGAGCCTGTCCGGGCCCTCTATTTGCTCAAATCGGGACCGGCGCAAGCGTTGTGATCATCACCTTCTTAAGTGCGGTAGCAGGCACCTGGGTGTACGGGGCGCTTAGCGATAAACTTCCTCATTAATTTGCGGAGCAGACCTAAAATATTACCAAAGTCAAACCAAATCTGTGCAGCTAAGCTGGAGCTGTTTGTTAACTTTGCCATCTATGACACAGGTGTTATATAAACCGTTCGACAAGCTGAATTTCAGCAAGCAGGTTTGCTTCCTCAGCGGCGAACAACTTCATTCGGCAGAAGAACAGATTTCTGTTTTCCCGCATTGGTTAATGCAGGAATATAAACTGATGGACCAACCCTTTAAGTTGCTGGACGAGAGTATGTCGACTTATAAAAGTCTGATGCTCCCATGCTCGGATCAGGTCTGTAACAATAGCATTGATCCGCTTGAAGAGGAGATTCGCGCTGCCTTCCTAAGCGGATATGATTCTGTAATTAATATTCCGGAGATCAATCTCTTTCAATGGATCGGCAAGATGGTTTACGGAATTCTGTTTAATGAGATACGCATCGGCATCAAGCAGCAGAAGGCTCTCAATGAAGACTTTATATTATCCCAATCGCTGATTCATAAGTTCAGCAATCTTCACATTATGCTGCAGTCGCTGATTAAACCTATCATTTTTGAGGGTAACATGCCCTGGACGATCCGGGTTTTCAAAGTGGATAACCCGGACAATCATTTCAACTATCGCGACGAGATCAACACCCTGACATTTTCGCTGGGCATGAAAGATTTTGGTGTTATAGCCTGTCTTCAAGATAACGGGACAAACGGGGCGTATCATAAAGAACTGCTAAAAAAAATTGGAACACAGGCTCTGCATCCCATACAGTTCGAAGAAATCAGTGGCAAATTCTTCTATTCTAATTATCTGTTCAATCGTTTGCCCGAGTATACCATCATGCCAACAGATGAAGCAATTTATATCGAAGCGATGCCTTTATCCGGAATGAGCAGTAAACCACTATTTGACTTCTGGCAAAACAAAGTATATGGTCAGGTGCTGGAGAACTTCTGGAAACCATGGGGCCTGGTATTATTTGAGATCATTAAAGATCCCGAAAATCCAGTCAGCTTTGTTTTGGATAAGCAGGAAAACTTCATCCCTACTGATTCGCTCGTCTTGCCTTGAGCGCTGTTAGTGTATAATTAAATCCTGCCGAGGATCTGATTAACAAAGTATCCCGCAACTTCAGGATAATAAAGAATAGTGAGAAAAACGCCGGTGAGAGCGCCATAAAAGTGGGCATCATGATTTATCGCATCTCTGGAGCTTCTCGATGCATACCAGCAATAGCCCAGGAAAAGAAAACCATAAATTACGGCAGGGATAGGAATCGGAATAGGAAAAATAATCATCTTGTTCAGGGGATAGAACAAAATATAGCTAAACACCACCGCACACACCGCTCCGGAAGCACCCAGACTATTATACCAGAAGTGCTCTTTATGCTTGTAGATGGAGGTCAAATCGCTTAAAACTATCCCCAGTATATAAAGAACACCAAACTGGAGATGTCCCCAGCTGCTCAGCGAAGCAAAGGTCTTTTCCAGAGAGAAGGCAAAGAAGAAATAGGAAATCATATTGACCAGCAGGTGCCCCCAATCTTTATGAATGAGTCCGCTGGTGAGCAGGGAATATAAACGGCGTCCTCTGCTCACACTATAAGGGTGTAACATAAACCGACCGTAAACTTCCTGGTTAGAGAAGGCGTAGAGGCTTGTTACAACGGTAAAAATAAAAATGATAGTGGCAACAGGGGTATCGTTAATATAACTCTCCATTTAGTAAAATCTGATTTCATTCAGGCGCCTGTCCTGCTTAAGGGATTCTGAAAATATTACCTTAAATTCGGCTTAAAGCATTGCAAATATAAGATCCTGACTTATATATACAGTATTAAAATAAGATCTGTTTGTTTTTAGGCAGGCTTTTAACCACCAGATTGTACGAATGATCAATCATCTCACCGAGCTGTAAATCACTCAGGCGTCCATTCATCAATACAGTATTCCAATGGGTTTTATTCATATGATAACCTGGCTGCACTTCCTCATATTCTTCCCGCAGCGCAATCGCCCGTTCAGGATCACATTTTACATTGAAGCGATCGGGCTGATCCAGTCCTGTCAGCAGAAATATCTTGCCCATGACCTTAAACACCAAAGTATCTTCTCCAAAAGGGAAGGTCTCCTGAACATGACTTTTTTCAAGGCAATAATTACGCAGGCTTTCGATATTCATTAGTTCCTGATTCGCTTATTTTTGCTTAATATATAAAAATAACAAATATGAGTATTTCTGAAAAAATAAACTACACGGTCGCCGAGAGGTTCTTAAAATATACCGCAATAGATACACAGTCTGATCCCGACTCCGATAGCTGTCCATCAACGGAAAAGCAAAAGGACCTGGCTAAATTGCTGGTTTCCGAGCTTCTGGAGATGGGGGTCATGGATGCTCATATGGATGATTATGGATATGTATATGCTACCGTTCCTGCCAATACCGAAAAGGATGTTCCGGTAATCTGCTTCTGCTCACATATGGATACGTCACCGGACTGCAGTGGCCGGCAGGTCAAGGCCATAGTTCATAAAAATTATCAGGGTCAGCATCTTATCCTTCCTGAGGATAGCTCCCAGATCATAAAAATGAGCGAGCATCCAGATCTAAAAAACCAGATAGGAAATGATATTATTACCGCCAGCGGAACCACATTGCTGGGGGCTGATGATAAGGCTGGTCTCGCAGAAATTATGGATGCCACCAACTTTTTAATGTCGCACCCCGAATACAAACACGGCCGTATCAGAATCCTGTTCACTCCGGATGAAGAAATTGGCCGGGGTGTTGATAAGGTAGATCTATTAAAGCTCGGCGCAGACTATGCTTATACCATTGATGGAGAAACTGCCGGTTCTATAGAAAACGAGACTTTCTCCGCGGATGGCTTAAAAGTCATTATAAAAGGTGTGAGCGCTCATCCAGGTTTCGCAAAGGGAAAGATGGAAAGTGCCATTAAAATTGCGTCAGATATCCTGTCTAAGCTTCCTAAAGATAATTTATCTCCTGAAAGCACCTCAGAGAAACAAGGATTTATCCATCCTGTTTCGATATCGGGTACTGTTGAGCAGGCAACCATCGGCTTTATTATTCGTGATTTCATCAGCTCATCGCTAAAAGACCATCAGGACACTATCGAAAGCCTGGTCAAACAAACTCTTCGCCATTACCCCAATTCTAGCTATGAACTTCATAGTGAAGAGCAATATCGCAATATGAAGGAGGTGATTGATCAGCATCCCCTGCTGCTGGAGCTCGGCATAAAGGCTATTGAGCGAGCCGGATTAAAAGCGAAGCTGCAAAGCATTCGGGGCGGTACAGATGGATCCCGGCTGTCATTCCTGGGATTAGCCTGCCCCAACCTATTCGCGGGTGGACATGCATTCCATAGTCGACAGGAATGGATCTCTATACAGGATATGCAAAAAGCAGTGAAGACCATTATCCATCTGGCCTTATTATGGGAAGAAGAATACTGAATTCAGAGTCTGATATAAATATAACATGCTAAGCCCTTATCATTTTCTATATTAGCAATTGTTTGATTTTAAATTAAAGCTGTCAAATTTTCGTATTTAAATAGGCGTCCAAGCGCATTGTTTTATGAAGGTGTTAAACATAAAATAACCTGATTTCTGATGAATCTCAACTTAAAAGGCCACATATTGACTGTTATTTGTTCTTTCCTGCTCGAAATGTTGCCGGCTTTTTCTCA
>CAZFQV010000004.1:9944-21412 GCA_964521175.1 uncultured Sphingobacterium sp. | reverse complement strand
GGAAGGGCCACCTTATACTGGTCGAGCTTTGTATCATCAAACGTGAGCATAATGGGCTTTTCGGGTAGTTTATCTCCATAGGCCAGATAATTGTATAGTTGATCAGGCAGAATAGTATTATATCCGCTATCGGCAAGCATTTTCATTTGTTCGCGGAAATCAGTAGGCTGAACGATATAATTCTTACCTACCTGCCCGTCGGAGGACGTCCAGTTTCTGATTTGATGATAGCATAACACCGGTACCTGTGGCCTGGCAAGAATTTCAGCGGCAGTCGCGATCTTTCTGCTTGTTTGCACATCGGGATCGTCACTTATCTCGCTCGTGGAAATCGTTTTTTCAGGAACGTTTTCGATATTAAGACTATCAGAGGTATTTGTAGTCTTTGAATTCGACAGGCAGGCGGTAAAGAGTGCCATGCCTGCGACCAATAAAATAGACGCTGCGGGGTTTGTCATTTTTAATAATGTAGTTTTTGGTTAGTTTATCATTTGCGAAAATAAGCAAAACGAATTAGTATTGGTAGTCGCTCGTTCAATCCTGAGTTACCATTAATTCTCTCGTATTATTTACTGTACTTTTGTAAATGATCAAAAAAGTACTGGATCGCTTGCAGATACATGCGTTGAATGAAATGCAGCAGGCTGCTATCGCATCGGCCACATCGAATGATACCATGGTATTATCGCCGACAGGCTCAGGTAAAACTCTTGCCTTTCTTATTCCGATACTTTCCCGGCTTGATGCCGGCAGCAATTTGATGCAGGCTGTAATACTGGTGCCGTCGAGAGAACTTGCATTGCAGATCGAACAGGTGTTTAAAGCTATGGGAACAGGGTTTAAAGTTAATTGTTGCTATGGCGGTCATCCGGTGAAGACAGAAAAAAACAATCTGGTACAGCCTCCGGCAGTGTTGATTGGAACTCCTGGAAGACTTGCCTATCACCTGCGTCAGGAGAACTTCGATCCCCGCTCTGTGAAAACGTTGGTGCTGGACGAGTTTGACAAAGCGCTTGAACTTGGATTTGAAGATGACATGTCCTTTATCATCAATCGACTGAAAAATGTAAGCCGGAGAATATTAACCTCCGCGACAAAAATGGAAAATATACCTGATTTTACGGGCCTGGTAGATTCAGTGGAAGTTAACTTTCTGAATAATAAGGCTATTGCGCCTGAGCTCGGGATCAGGACAATTTTGTCTGAGGCTGAAAACAAGCTGGAAACTTTATTCTCGCTCATTTGTAAGATCGGCAATAAGGCCACGCTGGTTTTTTGTAACCATCGGGAAGCGGTAGATCGGATCAGCTCTGTTTTGGGAGAAGCGGGTCTGGACCATGGTGTCTTTCATGGAGGGATGGATCAGGAAGAAAGAGAGAAAGCATTGATCAAATTCAGAAACGGAACATATTACATCCTAATCACTACTGATCTTGCTTCCCGCGGGCTGGATATTCCCGAAATTGAATATGTTGTTCATTATCAGCTGCCTCATACCGGGGAAGCTTTTCTGCATCGCAATGGTAGAACGGCCCGAATGAACTCAAAAGGGACCGCTTATGTGATTCTCACGGCAGGCGAAGATCTGCCCTGCTTAGATAATAACACCGTAGTGGAGGAGCTGCCTCAAAGCCTTCTTTTACCTGAAAATTCACCTTGGCTGACCTTGTATATAGGCGGCGGAAAAAAGGATAAGATCAGAAAGACAGATATTGCAGGCTTATTGCTTCAGAAAGGCGGCCTTGCACCTAATGAACTGGGACTAATTGAAGTACTCGACCATTCATCTTACGTAGCCGTTAGCCGTAGTCGGATCGAGACGGTAGTTGAATTGTTAAAAAATGAAAAGTTAAAAACGAAACGTATAAAAATTGAAATTTCAAGGTAATTATGAGTAATAATGATATCATGAAAAAGCTTAGAGTGGCGCTCAGTCTTAATGATCAACAGATCATAGAGATACTTAAACTGGCTGATTTCTCAGTTTCCAAATCTGAGCTCGCCGCTATTTTTAGAAACAAAGAGCATGAAAATTTTAAGCCCTGTGGTGATCAACTCTTGCGGAACTTTCTAAACGGGCTGGTCATTTATAAAAGAGGTCCAAGAAAACAAGAATAAGTCTTGCGTCTGGAGGTGCTAACCTGGCCCTTATACCGGCTTGCCGAAGATATATTTTTAGTTTTTATGAGGAATTACTACCTTCCTTTTTCAATTGATAAAAATTGAGAAATATGATTCCGCTACCTTGACTCTTTTAAAGCCCAAGCACATCCGGGGAACATACATGCAAATTGGCATTTACTCGGCCATTACAGTATTCCTTACCTACACCATGATCTTCGGGTTCCGAAAGTCGTTTACCGTAACAACGTTTGAGGGCATGGAGATCGCGGGATATAGCTATAAGACCATCCTGGTTTTAAGTCAGATGTTAGGATACATGCTTGCTAAGTTCTATGGCATTAAATATATATCCGAACTAAAGAGGCATGGGAGAGGGAAAGTCATTCTTTTACTGACCGGAATATCATGGCTTAGCTGGCTGTTTTTTGCGCTTGTTCCACCCCCCTATAACATCCTCTTCTTGTTTATCAATGGCTTCCCGCTGGGTATGCTTTGGGGAGTGGTGTTTTCATATGTTGAAGGACGCCGGAGTACTGATTTTATCGGTGCCACCCTCGCTGTAAGTTTTATCTTCGCATCGGGTTTTGTGAAGTCGGTGGGTGCATGGCTGATGACGCTCGGGATAAGTGAATTTTGGGTTCCGTTTTATACAGGGCTCGTGTTTGCGGTACCTCTACTCGTCTTTGTATATATGATAGAAAAAATTCCGGCACCGGACAGGGAGGATGAAGAAGCCCGTACCACCCGTTTGCCGATGTCGTCTGCAGATCGTGGTGCATTTGTGAGATTCCTGCTTCCCGGTATAGTTTCCTGCATATTAATCTACACGTTTGCAACCATATTCCGTGATATCCGTGATAACTTTAGCGCTGAGATGTGGATAGAAATGGGGTACATTGATAAGCCGGAGATTTTTACCCAAACAGAAATTCCGATAACCATTATCGTACTTTTCCTGATCGGCAGCATGGTGCTTATCAAGAATAGCTTTAAAGCATTAGTAATTGCCCATGTATTTATCGCCATAGGCTTTCTTACGGCAGGGCTTAGCTCCTACTTATTTTTAAACGGCTATCTCAGCCCGATTTGGTGGATGACCGTCGTGGGGCTCGGTTTATACATGGTTTATATTCCATTTAACTCAGTATTTTTTGATAGACTGATCGCATCTTTTAAACATGTGGGAAATGTTGGCTTTCTTATTTATCTGGCCGATTCTTTTGGCTATGCAGGCAGTGTAGGAGTTTTGGTGGTAAAGGAAATATTCCAGGTAAGGCTTAACTGGGTTACCTTTTATTCTAATAGTGTGATCATTCTGTCGGCAGCAGGTCTTGCTCTTACGATATTCTCGGGGATCTATTTTATCGCCAAGTATAAGTCAGCTATACTTAAGCCAACAAACGGGCTGGAAATGCCAGATCTTCCTTTAGTTAATCGGGCTAATTAGCAGGCCGATTATATTTAGTTTGCCTGGAGATACCGGAAATTATGAATAGAAAATTAGAGATCGCACTTGCTGAATATGGTCTGGAACGGGCTGAACAAACCATAATACCTATTGGTGCCGGACATATCAATTCGACCTGGCTTATTTCTTCAAGTCATAAAGCTGATCAGTTTATTTTACAGCATATCAATCAAATGGTGTTTACAGATCCTTTGATCATAGCTGATAATACACGGAAAGTCGCAGCTTATCTTAATGAACATAATCCATCCTATTTATTTGTTGGGCCAATCCCGACTTTAAACGGTGATCAAATGGCTTTCGTGGAAGGGACTTATTGGCGCCTGACTCCTTATATCCCCAATTCGGTTACGTTCCAGACGCTGAGTGACCCTCAGCAGGCCTTCGAAGCTGCCCTGCAGTTTGGCAGGCTGGGTAAACTGTTGGATGGTTTTGATGTATCGTCGCTCCAACCGAGCATCCCCGGGTTTCATGACCTGAATCTTAGGTACAGCCAGTTTAAGGAAGCACTTAGAACTTGCGATCTGGCAATTAAGGCAGAGGCGGATGGGCAGATCAGCAAGGCTCTGAACTATGCATTTATTGTAGATTATTACAATTCCTTTATACATTCTGCCGATTTCCCGGATAGGGTTATGCATCATGATACCAAAATTAGCAATATGCTTTTCGATAAGGACACCCTGGAAGGTATCTGTGTAATCGACCTTGATACTCTGATGCCGGGTAAGTTTATTTCGGATCTGGGCGATATGATGCGGACCTATCTTTGTGCCTACTCTGAAAATGAAAGTGATCCCGACAAGGTGTTTATCAGAATGGAATATTTTGAAGCTATTATCACAGGTTATCTTCAGGAAATGGGAACTATCCTGACGAATACTGAAAAGGGGTTAATTCTGTTTTCGGGTAAATATCTGATTTATATGCAGGCTCTTAGATTCTTGACCGATTTTCTGAACGGAAATATCTATTATCCCATTTCATACCCTCTTCAAAACCTTGATAGAACGATTAACCAGTTTAAATTACTTTCGGAATTTTTCCAAAAAGAAAAGCTATTACAGGACATTATAAATAAGTGTCTGAAGGATGGAATTAGCTAGAGTTTTTTATTCCAATTGTTTATAGTAGAATATTGTAAAGAATATTTAGCATATTTATAAATATATTTATGTGATTAATTAACTATTTTGCGTAAATGCTTAAACTATTTAAAAACTAAACCAACAATTAATGGAAACCGGTACAGTAAAATTCTTCAACGAATCCAAAGGATTCGGATTTATTACCCAGGAGGATGGAAAAGAAATTTTCGTTCATGTGAGCGGACTAAAACAGGATATACGTCAAAACGATAGAGTAGAGTTTGAAGTAGAAGAAGGGAAGAAAGGCCTAAGTGCCGTAAATGTAAGATTGATATAATTGACAAGAGATTTCAATATTAACTCCTGATAAAGAGAGGCTGTATCTAAATTATGATCAGCCTCTCTTTATTTTTATGATGATTAGCAAGTCCCGGAAAAGCCGGACTTTATTCAGCTTTCCTTTCTTCGGTCGGACTTAAATTCAAGAACACGAATTTGTTGTCAAACATATCGAGTTTGATCTTGCTTTCTTTATCGATTTTCCCAGCTAATATCTCCTTGGATAATTCATTGAGAATACGTTTCTGAATTACGCGCTTCAAGGGCCGGGCACCAAACTGCGGGTCATAGCCCAATTGCGCTAACCAGTCCAGAGCCTCGTCAGAAGCTTCGATTTCGATACCCATCTCAGCGAGCGTATTCTGAACATTTTTGAATTGAAGGGCAACGATATTTCTTAGCTCATCACGATTCAGTGGCGTAAACATGATCAGTTCATCGATACGATTCAAAAATTCGGGACGGATAGTCTGCTTAAGAAGCTCAAACAGCTCCGTTTTGGTCCGGGCGATCACCTCGTCTCTATTTAAATCCAGGTCCTTAAAATTCTCCTGAATGAGATGCGATCCAATATTAGAGGTCATGATGATAATCGTATTTTTGAAATCTACCACTCGCCCCTTATTATCAGTCAACCGGCCATCGTCCAGAACCTGTAACAAGATATTAAATACATCAGGGTGCGCTTTTTCTATTTCGTCGAGTAGAATAACTGAATAGGGTTTTCTACGTACCGCTTCAGTAAGCTGACCACCTTCATCGTATCCAACGTATCCCGGAGGCGCGCCGATAAGTCGTGAAACGGCATGTCTCTCCTGATATTCACTCATGTCAATACGAACCATCGCGTGGTCGTCATTGAAAAGATACTCCGCCAGAGCCTTTGCTAATTCCGTTTTTCCTACACCGGTTGTCCCCAGGAAGATAAACGATCCTATCGGCTTGCGTTTGTCCTGTAGCCCGGCACGGGAACGTCGGATAGCATCTGAAATCGCTTCAATCGCCTCATCCTGTCCGGCAACCCGCTTGTGAAGCTCATCTTCCATCAGCAACAGCTTTTCGCGCTCACTCTGAATCATTTTGGTCACCGGAATGCCCGTCCATCGCGAAACCACCCCTGCGATATCCTCTGAGGTAACCTCTTCTTTTAGCATGCGATGATTGGATTGAGCTTCGGCCAACTGACTTTTCAGAGTTTCTGTCTTGTCCTGAGCTTCCTTGATCTTGCCATACCTCAGTTCCGCGACTTTCCCATAATCGCCCGCACGCTCCGCCTGTTCCGCTTCTAGTTTATAGTTCTCAATAAGCTCACTCTGACTATTGATAGAGTCTACAAGATCTTTTTCTGCTTTCCAGCTTGCGCGTAAGGAATCGCGTTCATTTGACAGGTTAGCTATTTCTTCAGAAAGTTCATTTACCTTCTTTTCATCATTTTCCCGTTTGATCGCTTCCCGTTCTATCTCAAGTTGCATAATTTTGCGGTCAAGTTCGTCGACAGCTTCCGGCACTGAGTCCATCTCCAGACGAAGTTTGGAAGCCGCTTCATCCATCAGATCTATCGCCTTGTCTGGCAGAAAACGATCAGAGATATATCGTTGAGAAAGCTCAACGGCAGCGATAATTGCCTCATCTTTGATTCTTACCTTATGATGGGTTTCATATCTTTCTTTTAAGCCCCTAAGGATAGAAATTGCGTCCTGCGTATTGGGCTCTTCAACCATTACTTTCTGGAAGCGTCGCTCGAGTGCCTTATCTTTCTCGAAAAATTTCTGATATTCCGAAAGGGTGGTGGCACCGATCGCACGCAGCTCCCCTCTAGCCAGGGCGGGCTTTAGTATATTGGCGGCATCCATAGCCCCTTCGCCACCGCCAGCGCCTACCAAGGTATGAATCTCGTCGATAAATAGAATGATCTCGCCGTCACTTTGAGTAACCTCTTTTATGACAGCCTTCAAACGTTCCTCAAACTCACCTTTGTATTTGGCGCCGGCAATCAGCGCTCCCATGTCCAGGGAATAGACCGTCTTGGACTTCAGGTTCTCAGGTACATCACCCTTAATTATTCGGAAAGCTATGCCTTCCGCGATAGCGGTTTTCCCTACACCAGGTTCTCCAATCAGGATCGGATTGTTCTTAGTTCTTCGCGATAGTATCTGAATCACCCGCCGAATCTCCTCGTCACGACCAATAACGGGATCCAGTTTGCCTGATTCCGCATATTCATTCAGGTTACGGGCGTATTTCTCAAGCGCATTATATTTCGCTTCTGCATTCTGATCGGTCACCCTATTATTTCCCCGGAGTTCCAGTATCGCCTTTTTTAGATCCTTTTCATTGGCTCCGGCATCCTTTAGAATGGAACTTGCCTTATCTCCGCTGGCCACCAGGGCGAGTAAGATATGTTCTACAGAGACAAATTCATCCTTAAACTCCTTTAAATAGGACTGTGCTTTTTGCAGCACGGAGTTTCCACCAGAGGAAAGGTAAATATCACTTCCGCTTACTTTGGGAAAACTCTGAATCTGAGCATCCAAAACCTCATTCACCCGATTGAGATTTACATTCATTTTTTTGAGCAGATAACTTACGACATTTTCATCGACAGTTAACAGGCCTTTGAGTATATGAGCAGACTCAATAGCCTGCTGCTGGTTACCAGCGGTTATTTCGGAAGCCTTCTGAATGGCCTCCTGTGCTTTTATGGTAAAATTATTTAAGTTCATATTACCTTTTATAGCAAAACAAATACCATTGCCTTTTAGTTCTTAGCTAACTGAAGTTTTGTCGGGCGGGAATTAAATTATATGACTAAGTGTCTGTATAACAAAAGCTTGCCAGGTAATATTGTCTGTTTACCTGCTTGATAAATTAAGGACAGGCGCGGTGTTATAGGAGAACCGGGGAACACTTAGGAAAGGATTTTTCCTAACGACGAAGTTTCATGATCAGCAAGCTTCTGTAAAGGACCTGCAGCTAACATTTTCATCATCATATTTAATTCTGCGGAGATGGTATACACTACTTCTGTATAGTTAACCCCGCTATGATTTAGCTTCCATTTCAATTCCAGAGCAAATGGGCTATCTTCGGAGGGTTCAGCGGTGATTTCTTTGTCTTTTATCCTTGAAGATACCTTGAGGGCGAGCTTTGCCATGTTCTGTATGGTAAATCTGGCTTCATCTTCGGTCGACGACCAGTTATAGATATTCTCAGGCATCAACTGCTGGTGATTGTTGAGATCCGAAAGGAAATCATATACCTCATTAATAGGCTTGTTGATTTTTATGCGACTTTCTATAACAGTCATAGCCTAAATTTTAAGTGTATCGGCCCATCCCTCCGGGTCTTCACGCCATTTCCTGAGTAATTTAAGGTCGTCTGCTGATACAAAGTTATGCTGTTCCGCATAATCGATCAGCGCAGGGTAATTAGAGAGTGTATGATATGTGCACTTAGCATTTTTAAAATTCTCTTCTGCGGTGTCAAAGCCATAACTGAAAATAGCAGCAAGACCGGCAACATCACAACCCGCCTCCCTCAATGCATTTACCGCCTGCAAACTACTTTTCCCCGTTGAGATAAGATCTTCTACCACAGCAACTCTTTGGCCCGCAAAAAATTCACCCTCAATAAGGTTGCCTGTTCCATGCTCCTTTGCCTTAGGCCGAACATAAATAAACGGCAGACCAAGCTCCTGGGCTACCAGCACACCTTGCGGGATGCCGGCAGTGGCGACGCCAGCTATCAAAGAAACCGATCCGAATTGCTCCTGAATAAGGGATGCTAGTTTTTGCCTGATATAGGTTCGGATGGACGGGTGTGATAATGTTATGCGATTATCACAATAAATTGGCGATTTCCATCCCGAAGCCCAGGTGAAAGGATTATTTGGTTGTAATTTTATTGCTTTAATTTGCAGTAGGAATTCAGCTACTTTTTGTTCGATCTCACCCTTATTTGTCATGGCGCAAATTTATAAAATATATATTAATGAAATAGTTTTATTACTGACCGACTCAGTACCGCCTGATCAAAAAGAATACCAGAAGCTCGAAGCGGGGAGTTTTAAATTCCCGGAGTTCTATGAGCAGATTAAACGAGGGGAGAGCCACCACTTTTTTGTACTCTTAACAAAGGAATACAGGGAACTGTTTCAACAAATAAAGCGCGCCATGCCATTGATAAAAGCTGGCGGCGGACTGGTTAGCAATGAACAGAATAAATACCTTTTTATCTTTCGGAAGGGCAAGTGGGATTTGCCGAAAGGTAAGTTAGATGATGGAGAAACTTTCAGGAAGGCAGCCGTACGTGAGGTGGAGGAAGAGTGCGGTATAAAGATAGATCGCTGTGGTCTGCGAATATCCAAAACCTATCACATTTACGAGATGGATGGCGTTCCCGTGATTAAGGAAACAGGCTGGTATCGGATGAGGGCAGATCATCAAAAGCAGCTCATTCCCCAGTTGGAAGAAGATATTACTGAGGCAAGATGGATTGCGCCCAAGGATTTTTTAGTCGTCAAACAAAATACCTATCCTCTGATTCTTGATTTAATAAAGTCGGTTGGCTATTGATCAATTACAATAATTTAAACGCCTCTTCAGGGATAAACTGGCGTACATCACCCTTATTACGGAGAATATCTCTCACGATTGTGGAGCTGATCGAAGAATATCCCGGCTTACTCACAATGAAAATACTTTCGATCTCTGGCACGAGCGCATGATTCATCTGCGCAATAGCTTTTTCATATTCAAAATCTGATACCGTACGAATACCCCGAATCATATATGAGGCGTTGATCTTTTTGCAAAATTCCACTGTCAGCCCTTCGTAGGTTACTACTTCAACTTTTTTATCGTCGTTGAAAATAGCTTTCAGCATACTTTTTCTGGTTTCGAGATCCAGGTAGGCTGCCTTTGTGCTGTTCAGACCGATTCCTACTATCACTTTGTCAAAGAGTGGTAGCGAGCGGCGTAAAATATCAACATGTGCCTTGGTTACAGGGTCAAAGGATCCGGGGAACAGAGCTGTTTTCATTTGGGCGTAGTTTGATGCAAAGCGTAAAAGCAATCAGAGACAGGACCATTTTCGTTTTGAGACCATGTCCTCAGTTATACTATGAAATAATAAAGATAAGATATTGCGACAGTTTATAAGGAAAAAAAACTAAATGCGGATGAGCCATATTTTCGTTGTTCAACAAAATGCGGATCATTGTCCAGCTTTTTCAGACTGGGATGCTCGATGACCAGACAGCCGCCCGGGCTGAGTAGGCCACGGCTGAATACCATTGGTGCTATTATGTTCATCTGTGACAGATCGTAAGGCGGATCGGCAAAAATGATATCATATTTTCTGCGTTCACTGTCGAGAAATTTGAAAACATCGGCTTTATACGTGCGGATGTTGTCCAGCTGATATTGTTTGGCAAGATCCTTTAAATAGTTGCAACATCCCGTGTGGCGATCAACAGAGCTGACCTCGCAAGCTCCGCGGGAAGCAAATTCAACAGAAATATTTCCGGTTCCGCTAAAAAGATCCAGCACGCAGATAGATTCAAAATCAAATTGATTATAAAGGATGTTAAACAGAGCTTCTTTTGCGGTATCTGTCGTTGGCCTGGCAGGCAAACCGGAGGGCGGGTTTAAACGGATACCTTTTAACCTGCCGCCGATTATCCGCATAAATTAAGTGATAATAGTGAGAAGAAACGATGTGAAGCCAGTTTGTTAAAACTATCAGGATGTTTTATAAGGGACTTTGAATCCGTAAAATGGATATCTGCAAAGTATTTGGAAATACGACTAAAGCTTTCGTCCTTCTTTGAAATATCGCCGGAGAGGCTGATCCGGGTTTTTAGAGGCGCTATATTTAAAGCTTCCAGGGTACTTAATAAATAATAATTGAACTCATCTGCATTGAGACATTCAAAAATATTATAGAAGCTAAGCTGCAGCTGGTTCAACATTCCAATCTGAAGACAATTTCTATTGAAATCTATAAAAAGGGCAGGGCTTTTTTCAAGGCCATTTACAGACCTGATACCTTCGATAAAAGGACTTGCCTGATTGAAGATCAGGGGGACGCCAAATATATCGTGAAACACCTGAGAGAGTGAAGAATTTAAAGGCGTAATGTTTTTGATGCCCAAACGATTAATTGCATGATTAAGTATTTTTTCGCAGGGTTCGACCTGGAGAAACCGTGCGTAAGCAGACTCATCGTCTTCGATATATAGTTCCTCGGGTACGAAGGTATAGTGAAACGTATCGAATGATATTTTTACCTTGTTAAAACTGAATTTAAATAAGCGACTACTCTCGGGAAGACTTTTAATGGCCAGAGCTAGATCTTTGGTGTTGCTGATGTTCGGTAACTCATACTCAGCGAGCAGTTTAACCTGATCCCTTACCGTATCCACGACAGCGAATTGAAATATCCCAAAA
>CAZFQV010000004.1:0-9934 GCA_964521175.1 uncultured Sphingobacterium sp. | reverse complement strand
CTGCCAGCTGCGACTGAATCTCGTCGTCCGAAAGATAGAGCAATTTATTCATCAGAGACAAAAGTATAGTTTCTGAGTCAATATCCAGTATTAAGCATGTAATTAATGATCTATCTAATTCCAGCAATTCTTGTTCACTCCGACTCGTTAGATTTGATTAAGGCCTTTTTTACTTAGTCAGCGACAAATTTATTGTCGCAAGCGATTATTCTTCTGAATATTCAGTGCTCCCACTGGTTTTTCTTTTAAACGAACCATGAGGCGGTTTGCCGAGCCCATGTATTTATGATATTTTTTTGGCCTAAATCGTTAAATAGGTAGGGAATTTGCAATTTGCAGGGAATGAATATTCAGCATTTATTGGAACAGAATTTTGGCAAGCCGCCTACGTCCCAGCAAAAAGAAGTATTTGTGCTGTTGGAAAGATTCCTTCCAATGGGGTCAGGAAATGAATGTTTCCTTTTGAAGGGATATGCGGGCACCGGTAAGACCACGCTGATCAGCGCCTTAGTAAAGATATTGCCACGTGTTAAATTAAAATCGGTATTACTGGCTCCGACGGGGCGAGCAGCAAAGGTAATCAGCAGCTATTCCGGACGAAAAGCATATACCATTCATAAGAGGATCTACCGAAAAAAGGTAGCTGCAAGTCCGGAGATGAACTTTGTACTTGCTGACAATCCTGCTGAGAACACCGTTTTTATTGTTGATGAGGCATCGATGATTTCTGATCACAGCCATGAATATAGTCGTAAAAGCTTATTGCAGGACCTCATGAGGTACGTCTACAACGGCAAAAATTGTAAGCTCATGCTAGTCGGCGATACGGCCCAACTTCCGCCTGTGGGAACCGATCAGAGCCCCGCCCTTGAGGCTGCATTCCTGGAGAGAAATTTTGGTCTGATTATCTTCGGCTATGAGCTGACCGATGTGGTTCGTCAGGAGAAGGAATCCGGGATCTTATTTAATGCTACGGCATTGCGTGAATTGATTCGGAGAAATAAGGCTGACTTTCCAAAATTCAGAATAAAAGGGTATAGGGATATTTTTAAGATGACCGGTGAGCGTCTGGTGGAGGGGCTGAGCTATGCTTATGATAAATACGGGATGGAAAACGCAGTAGTTATATGTCGTTCAAATAAAAACGCGAATGCCTATAATCAGAATATCCGTAACAGGATACTTTTTCGTGAGGAAGAGATTACGGGTGGTGATTTTATTATGGTGGTCCGGAATAATTATTTCTGGCTTCAGGGCGAAGACAGCAGTGGCGGATTTATTGCGAATGGAGATATCGCCAAGATAAGAAAGGTGAAGAGAATAGAAGAGCAGTATGGTTTTCGTTTTGCTGAAGTGGTCATAGAGCTTCTGGACTATCCTGATGAGGAGCCGCTGAGTTGTAAGGTGCTGCTGGATACCCTCTACTCCGAATCGCCCGCCTTGAATGCCGCCGATGGTAAAAGATTATATGAAATAATACAGGAAGACTATGCCCACATCGGTGATCGGAAGCTGAGAATGGAAGCAATGAAAATAGACCCATATTACAATGCCCTTCAGATTAAGTTTGCCTTCGCTGTAACCTGCCATAAAGCCCAGGGAGGGCAATGGCCCGCAGTATTTATTGACCAGGGATATCTCAACGATGAAATGCTCAATACCGAATTTCTCAGGTGGCTTTATACGGGTGTAACCCGCTCCACCCATGAGCTTTTTCTGGTGAACTTTAATGAAGAATTTTTTGGGGGCCTATAGGCAAAAGAAGGCAAGATAATTGCTGGTTTGTCAATTAAAAATACGATGAGAGTTTTAATTATTTCATTTTTTGCTGCCATGGCTTTTGTTGGATGCACCAATAGTGCCGATGAGACCGGTCGTGATTCAGATTCCTTAACGACAAATCCGGAGGCTGTTCCAGACACTCTGTGCTTCTCGAGGCTGAGTGGCACAGCCGGCCAGGACACCACTTCTTTAAAGCTGATTATTGATGGCGATCGGGTCATTGGCGATTTCGCACATTATCCCTACGAAAAGGACAAGAGAGTCGGAACGATTAACGCCAGAATCGATGATGACCTGATTAAAGGCAGGTGGACTTATATGCAGGAAGGGCGAAATGATACCCTTGCCGTAGAATTTAAGCTTAAGGGGAATAAATTATTACAGAAGAACTATACTGTTGATTCTTCAACGGGTAGAGAAATGATTTCAGATGCTTCTGTATTTAATATAGAATTTGACAAGATTAGCTGTCCGTAAATCGGCCTTTTGATAGAGGATCAGTAAGATATCATCTCCCTTTTACAGCTACCGTCTTCAAAGAAATCAAATATCGCATACGCAGGTGGAAATTCATAAAATGGCCCTCTCCACAGATCGCCACTGACTGCTCCATTACAATAATAAGACAGGCCGTTATAGTGAACCTCGTCCTGCAGATGGATATGGCCGCTGAGGCAGTTCCTGATATTGGGATATTGGTTAAATAGCTTTTTTATAGCAAAGAAATCTGTGTGCATAAGCATATACTGTATTCTCAGATCGCCATTAGCATCATTTTTATTAAAATAAAGCCCGGCGCATATAGATAAGATGGGGATATGGGATACAATACTGATATAATGATTTGAAGGTATCTCAGAGAGCTTATTTTTCAGCCATTCAAACTGTTCAGGGTCGAGTTTAGCAATGTAACCTCCTTCCGGCCGCTGCTGCGTGCTATCTAGAACGATAAAGTCCCATTTTCCCTTGTTAAAATGGTAATAAGGCTTGCTTAGCTGAAACTCCTGCAAAGCCCAGGCTTTCCCGTACAAAGGATCTGTCAGATCCGGCGAGGCATGATACCAGCCGTAAATGTCATGGTTCCCGATGCAGTGATATATGGGCAGGGAGTTTTCTCGTTTCAGAATGCTTTGATAGGTATTCCACTGTGCCTGGGTAGCGCTTTTTGAAGGTCTGAGCGCATCATAGATCGCATCGCCTCCATTGATAATAAAATCGGCTTTGGGGGATAAGTGCTGAACCTCACGAAGCGCCCTCGTCATTCCTTCCTGGGCAACTTCCTCTGGCTTAACATGGATGTCAGTGATAAAAGCAAAGCGGAACGATTTCTTAGCTGCCGGCTTTGTCGCAGATAAAGCTTTGGGGATTACAGAAAGGCTCGCCGCAGTGACTCCTGTTTTAAGAAATTCTTTTCTTTTCATCAGTTCAACATTAGAAATGCAATATATTATGTTCGATTAAAATTATGAAAACTGTTGTCACTGTTCTATATTTATAAGCTCTACCCTAAACTGGGGATTAGAGAATAGGTTTTTTGAGATTTTGTATTCATTGTATGAACCGATATCGATATTACCATTTTTGCTGATAAAAGTTCCGGATATTCTGACGATGTCACCGATCTTTAGCTTCAGAATTATCGGTGTAAGAGGGGAGGAGGGTTTCAGAATTATATCACGTAATACAACTGATTCATATCTGGACTTTTCTGTCATCCGGGTAGAGTCGATATTTATGCCCAGGCGCAGATCGATCTGGTCAGAGTAATCATAATTGTCTTTTACGTCCAATACCCTGGCTTGCCAGGAGTCGAATTTCAGGGCAAGAGTATCCTGGATATATTGTTTGACAGAATCCACTCCTTTTCTTAAAATTTGTCTCTTGATTTGTTCATCCTCAACCTGATCAATATGATCTCGGATAGTTTTAACAACATCAGTGAATTTAGACTGTGCAGGTGGTCGGACGTTAGAATCTGATCTTTGCTGGCAGGCGATTAAGATGCTGAAGCAGAAAAATAAAATACATCCTTTCATGGTAATAGCTAATAATGTCGCAAGATTTAAAGTTCGCAGAAATTTTTCAATTCTGCGAGCATAATAATTAATGGACTATTTGAGATCTTATAATAATTCACATGATGAATTTCAATGGCATTAAAGACTATTTATTCATGTATATTCCTATTTTTGAAGAGCTATAGATAGTGTTAACCTAAATTGAGTGAATAAACCCAAAGTTTTAATAACCGGAGCGAGTAGAGGCCTGGGCCTGGCGATTGCAAGAAGATTGAACAATGACTATTGTCTGGTTCTTCATGCATCCAGGGCAGAGAATATTGGGGAACTAATAGAAGGAAATTACGTTCTTGCGGCCGACTTTAGTAAACCTGAGGAGCTAACGGAGTTCTGCAGGCGCCTTAAAGCAGAACATAGTGACGACCTTTATGCGATAATAAACAATGCCGGCATGACGATCGATAAGCCTCTTATTTTTCAACCTGAAAGGGATATTGACACGATGATTATGGTGAATCTAAAGGCGCCAATCTTAATCAGCAAAACCGCCATGAAGATTTTCGGCTTGAAGAACAAAGGGACGATTATTAATGTCAGCTCCTGCGTCGCTGAAACAGGTAACGCATTTCAATCGGTATATTCTTCCACAAAAGCGGCACTAATTGCATTTTCCAAGTCCCTGGCTAAAGAAGCCGCTGCAATATATCAGGATCATCAAATTCGCGTGTTGAGTATATCACCGGGGTTTATTGAGACTTCCATGACGGATGCCATTCCGGATACTGAGAGGGAAAGCTACCTAAAGATGATCCCCTCTCAGCGATTCGGACAAGCAGATGAGATTGCAGAAGCAGTCGCTTTTTTACTTTCCGAAAAAGCATCCTACATTAATGGAACCAGTATAAACATTAATGGAGGGCTGTTTTGATATGAATAACCTGGTGGGTGAAGATCCCAAAGAATGGCTTTTACATGGCCCCACGAAGTTATTATTGGACAGTTACCACTGGCATGATCCTCAAGTCGGCATTGTTGCCAGTTATACTCCTACGGCCAATGATGTGCTTGACCATTTTGGGGTATTCAGGGGGGTTGACCAAATTGAAGCTTTTGCACAAGCTACCATCGTGTCATGCGCCACTTTTTTAGAGTGCAAAAAAGGGAAATTCGAACCGCTGATGCTGAAAGATAAATTTGTTCCGGCCTTTATAAGTGTGGGACAGGTATATTTTCATAATTATTTAGAAGAGGGTGATACTCTTGTGAGTGTGGGACAGATAAAATTTTATAAATTCAGACAGATGATTGCAGATGGCCGGATTTATAAAGCGCCAAAAGGGTTAAATCTCAACGAGTACTTTAAAGGGTTTGATGCAATAAGACTGGCGGCCAATGATCTGAGAGAAGATTTTACTCTGGTAGCCGAATTATTCGACATCACCGGCAGGGCGATTAAAAAAGAAATGTTTAATAAATTATAAGCAATGGAAAGACAAGAAATCATTGACGGTATTATAGAGATACTTAAGACAGTAAGAACGATAGATCCGACGAAATTAGTTAATATCAATGAGGAGACGGACTTTATAGCTGATTTATCCGTGCCCTCCACCGAACTGATTAACATTGCTGCAAAAGCGGAGCAAAAGTTCGGGATTGAGTTTGATGATGATGATATCGATGATCTGGGTTCAAAAATGAAAGATATCGTCAATTTAATTTTGCTGACCAAGGCGAAAGGTTAACAATGGATACGACAGGTAGGAAAGTCGCTGTTGTGGGTATGGGAGGTGCTTTCCCGACATGCTCTGGCCTGGACGATTTCGCTGACAAGCTATTTTCTAACCAAAGCCTGGTTCGCGAATGGGACCAGGCGGTTGCTTGTGGAAAGGCTGTCCGGTCTAAGGTCTCGGGGTATATCACAGATGCGGAAATGAACCTTGAGACCATCTATTCGACGGTGATACCCGACTATCCCGAAGTATATGTTGATCTGTTAAATAGAATTCCCCCCGTAAATCTGACCACCGCTGACATGGGCAGTATCTGGGCAATGTTAGGAACCCTGGATGCTATTAAGATGGCAAACTGGACTGACGAATCCACTCAATCGGAACGTACCGCAGTTGTTCTTGGATCGGGAGGATGCGGACATGCCTTGTTAAGACCCGCCTGGCATCATTTTTTTGTGATGGGAGGGAAGTCCCGTTCCGCGGGTGCACATACGGTAGATCGGGCAATGGTGTATCGGGAAGCAGCGAATGTTTCTTGCCTGATTAAGAATAAGGGTGCCGTTGAAGCTATCGGGTCGGCCTGCGCAACCGGTCTGGGTAACATTGGGCACGCCTATCGTTTGATTAAATTCGGCCTGCAGGATAGAGTCATTGCCGGAGGAGTTGAAACTACCTCTCTCGAGTCACTGGTTGGTTTTGATGGCATGCACATATTGAGTCGGGGATACGCTCCGGAAGAGAGTTCCAGACCATTCGATATGGACAGGAATGGCTTCGTTTGCTCCTTTGGAGCGGGCATAGTATGTCTTGAAGAATATGAAATGGCGAAGGCGAGAGGGGCAAATATCTTAGGAGTCATTGACAATTATTTTAATAATTCGGATGGCGATGGAGATATGTTTTATCCATCCTTTGCCGGACAGCAGAGACTTTGGAAAGGTCTGTTAAACAGCAAGGGCAACAGGCCCGATGTGGTCAAAGTACACGGAACTTCCACGCCTGCAGGAGATGCTATCGAATTACTTAGCGTGGTGGATGTTCTTGGAGACAAAGACTATCATATTTCTGCTCCTAAATCTCAGTTCGGTCATATGCTTGGTGCTGCAGGAGCGGTCGAATTTGTGGCCGCGCTGCTCATGTTGCAACGTCAGACTGTGCTACCCTGTCTCAACTCTGTCAACCTGAATCCGGAGCCCGAGAACTTTCAGAAAGCTGAGAAATGGGATGGTCCAACGGCACCGCTACAAAGTTTTAGGGAGCTGATTCCACAGAAGAGTTTCTCTAAAGAAATTAATACGATAGCTTGTTTGAATTATGGTTTCGGCGGGACAAACAGCGGAATGCTCATATCAAAGGACAGAGAATGATCGATAATAAAGGGAAAATAGCGGTAGTTTTTGGGGTTAGAAATGACAGTTCAATATGTTTTCATGCGGCATTGAAGCTGCACCTATCTGGCTGTAAAGTCGTGTTAAGTTATCTGGAGGAGACCAAAGATGAAGTATTGCATCTCCTGGAAAGGAATGGCATGGATACCGAATATGCCGCGCAAGTCGATGTGAGGGAAGAAGCGGACATTAGCTCATTTCTTAAACGCATTTACGGGAGACTGGGTCCGATCAATTACATTTTGCATGGCGTGGCTTTCGGAAATCAGCAAGTGATGTGTTATAGTTTGCCGGGAAGCGGTAAAGCGGCGCCTTCTTATATAAATATTCCCTTTGAAGATTTGATGGATTCGTTTGATATCAGCGCTTATTCTCTCCTTAGAATATGCCGGGTAGCTGAGTCACTTCTCGCCCCAAACGCATCCGTCTTAACGCTTACCTATAACGCCTCACAACGTGTTTTCCCAGCCTATGCCGGTATGGCGGTCAACAAGGCTGCGCTGGAAAATTTTGTGATTTATCTGGCCAGCTATTTTAGAAAAAGTGGAATAAGAGTGAACGCCATTTCTGCGGGTCTGGTTATGACTACCTCGTCAGGGGCGATTAGCGGCGTCAGAAAGTTACGAGCTATGGGTAAACTAACGGCGCCTCTCGGTAATATTAGCGCCGCTGACGTGGCTGATACCGCCTTATATTATTTTTCTGACTTATCCCTTAAAGTGACCGGGAATATTCATTACGTGGATGGAGGCTTCAATATTATGGGGGTAGCCGTTGATGAAGCATAAGATAGAAGAGTTATTTTTAGCACAGGTTCCGGAAGGGAAGGATTTTGCGATGGGTAACGATCTGGTTTTTATTCCGGAGTTTACCAATTCCTTTAATTCCTTGTTTCAACAGAAGGTTTACACGCAGGCGGAGATCGCCTACTGTGAACAGTTTAATCAGCGTCTTCTACGATATGCCTCCACCTGGGCCGCTAAGGAAGCGGTTTATAAGGCGTTAAAGCAAATTAATATAACTATATCTTTTAAGAATATCGAGATAACCAGAACAAAGATTGCCGGTATTCCGGGGGTGAATCTGCCCGAGGAATTAGCTAATCTCAAGATCAGCCTGAGCATTAGTCATGACGGGGATTATGCCTGGTCTGTAGCGATTATAAAAAAGCCCTCAGGATGACCAATCATTATTTCGAAAATGAACTAGTGGTGATGCATTATTATAAGTTTGGTCACGGCGCTAAACCCATGTTTTGTTTTCATGGTTATGGAATGCATGGCCGGCAGTTTAAATTACTGGAGGAAAGTCTGGGAGAACGATATACTTTTTACGGGTTCGATCTTCTCTTTCACAAACAGACCAAGCTTATCGATCAGAGTCTTAAAGCCGTTAAAAGGGGAATCCCGAAACAGGAGCTGGCCCGGTTATTTCGGACTTTGTGCCTGGAGGCAGGAATTGACAGGTTCTCGATAATCGCTTATTCAATGGGTTCCTATTATGCTTCCACCTTAGTAGAAGAAATCCCCGAGATGATTAGTGAGGTGTTCTTAGCAGCTCCATCCAGCTTCAAGCCCGGCTGGATCATTTCCTTTTTAAGCAGAAATAAAATAGGTAACAAAATATTAGAGCGCCTTGCTTTGAGCGACAAGGGGATGCATTCCTTGTTGTCCGTATTGCGCAGGGTGCATCTGATTGATCAAAAGGCTTATGATATACTCTTTAAGGAAATCGCAACGGGTGAGCTGAGGTATAGTTTTTATGCTTGCGTAAGCTATATGCGGTTTTTGAAACTAGACGACCAGAAATTTATAAATAATCTGAACCACCATCATATTAAGAGTATGTTTATTTTTGGCGAGCGGGATAAAAGCTATCCTGCAAAAATCGGACAAGGTATTATCCCGAAAATTACCCTGGCGCAAGAACTGATTATTAATGAAAATCATGATATGATCAATGCGAATTTTGCTCAGACCTTAGCTAGTTTTTTGAATGATTATTAAAGCGAAACCCTTGCATTCCGCAGTAATACTAGGAACGGCTCATTTACTGACCTGGCTGTTTAGATTACGCTTTAATAAAATGGTTATCCGGGGTATAACGATCAGAGAAGAGCACTCTTATATGTTAATGTGCAATCATTTTAGCTTTTGGGATGGCTTTTGGGCGGCGTATTTGTGTTTTCATGCCATTCATAAACAGCAAAAGCTGAAAGGAGTATACGTTATGGTTCTGAAAAAGCAGATGCAGATGAACCCCTGGCTTAAATATTTCGGCTGTTTCTCCATTGATCCCGGAAGGGCGTCGGTAAATGAAAGTCTGGATTATGCGGCGCAGATTTTAAATACGCCGGGCAATGTATTGCTTATGTATCCCCAGGGTAATCTGGAGTCTAACCATGTCCGACGAATTGTGATGCGGGACGGGGTCAACCAGATCATCCCCAGAATAAAAGGGAGTTGCCAGTTATTGTGGAGTAGTAACCTGATTGAATATTTTGAGAGCCTGCGTCCTTCAGTCTATTTTAATATGCTGGATTGTGGAACTAATCATGGTTTTGACTTTGAAGAGCTTAAGAAAGAGGTGAACCGTTTTCACAATGATTCAATCAGAAAGCAATTTAGATTCACTGATGAACCGGATCTATCTCAATGAATGCGACTTAATATCCCATTCGTTGTAAGGCGCTTTTTGCTTTAGTCTCTATACTGTTCTCATATTCGTGATTTTTCATCGCGATAGCCTGTTTGTAATAGGAAGAAGCCTTTTCTTTGTTATTTTTGGTTTCATAGATAGCGCCTATGCTCAGTGCCGCATTGGCTGCATAGTAATAAGAACTTGTTTGACCTTCGTTAATTGCTTTTTGGTAATTAATTAATGCCTCAGAATCCCTGCCCGACTCGTCATAAATTCTGCCGAGCCGATAGAAGAATTCGATCTGATCTCTTTTTAACTTGAAATCCCCTATCTCCTTACCGGCTAATTGTGCCAGAGCCTTCGGAAAATATCC
>CAZFQV010000003.1:17681-21984 GCA_964521175.1 uncultured Sphingobacterium sp. | reverse complement strand
CATTATCAGTTTTCTTTTAAACAAGGTAGCCACTTAATCGTAAAAGTGTTCACCAAAAAAAGTGATAATTAGGCCTTTTGGCTCTTATCCTTTTCTTTTAGTCCTTGGTAACGGCTGTACGCGTATGTGATATCATCCTTTTGCCCGTATAGAAACATGTCCGCGTTTTCTACCTGCAACATATTGTAAGTAAGCACAAACATGTCAGCCATCTGCCCATCATAATCTAGTCTCAAGATTTTTAATGGATCAAGATCTATTTCAGCATCATAGGGATAAAGGCTAACAACATGATTTCTGTCAATTGGAAATGTTAACTTGCATGATGGTGAATAAAGGCTAGAGTCCGTATGCACCGGCCTGTCGCTTGATATCAAACCCGATTTACCGGCGTATTTAGTCACCATAATATGGTAACTTGATTTTAAATCTGCTATTTGCTTTAACCGCTTCACTGCTTCAGCATTTGCAATTTGCCTGTTTGACTTTTTGTCTTCTTTAATAGCGTCCCCCAATGTCTTGCCCTCTAGATTCAAAAGAAGTGCTCCATCTTCCGAATAGATCTTCCTCTCAACGCCTAACTGTTGATTTGCCAAGAACGCGTATTCAATCGTTCGAGTTGTTATAGATGTTATAGCATCTCCCAATTTTGGTGTTCTTAGCTCTTGTGCTATAATATAGGCTAAGATCTTCATTTTCAACTCCTCAGAAATAATCTCTGCTTTAGGATCTACTAATGTTTTATAGATGTCATGATAAAGACTTTCGATATGTCTGGAATAATACTTTTCGAGCCAGCGCTTTTCATTTTCAGGCAAATGATCGAACGTATAGAACTCTCTGATCTTGCATATGTTTTTTATGTCCTGCCTGTGTATTTTCTGGTCTTTACTTTTATTCAACAGGACGTCAACAAAGACTGCATCTTTTCTTTTCTCAACCGAGAAGTTTTGCAAATAACATCTTGGAACTACGTGCTGTCCTATTGGTTCGTTCATTCTACAATTATATATATTAAAAATACACGTTATTCTTTACATAATTCCTCTCGAACTAAAGACATCGTTTGTTATTTCCATCAGTTGCCCTACACGAATAAGCAATATTTGAAGATCATCAATAGCCACTGTATAGCCATTTAAATATCTCGCTTCCAAATACGCATCCTCCAGAACCTTCAAAAGCCGTTCTTCCTCATCAGTATCCGCTGGAAATATATCATTTAGTTGCGGAGCTAGCCTTCGATTCAGCTTCTTCAGTGACTTAATCGAATGCGTTCTTCGTTCTATCCCGTACAGTGAAAGCGCCACCGCCCGAAACGTCAGCTCCGTTGCCTGCTGGAGCATAAACATTGTCATAGCGGAATCATTACTTTTCGCGTACTTTTCGGCACCCGCATAAAAGCTATGCGCTTTTGCCATCCCCGCTTCAAACTCCTGCCGCCCTTTGGCAACAACTGCCGCAAATTTTTCAGCTGGCAGATCAGGGATTTTTGCAGTGGTGTTTTGGTAGATTAGGTTTTCCTTTATACATACAAGTGAATAATATATGTGACCATCGTTCAGCGCTTGTTGAATGGCGGATGCTTTATGTAGCGAACAACTCAATCGGCCATCCTTCGCAGTAATGAGTTCCACCACCGGCTCAAGTTCTTGAAAAGGGGTCGCATTGCTATCCGGCAGTACAATTAACAAATCTCGGTAGGTATCAGCACCGTCTTGCAAAACGTTAGGGTGGGTAACCTGAAAGATCATTTCCGGCTCGAGGGATGCTATGATCAGGTCAACGATTGGAGATGACTCCGATGTCTTCTTGAGTTTCTTAAAAGTGCTCGGAATCTGATCATCTCGCTCGTAAATCAGGTATATCGCTTCAATCAAGCCTTCTAACAGTTCATATTGGCCAACTCCTATGCCTTCCCCTGTTGCCTCACAAATGCTTGTTTTACTTAAAGCGTATTCCATCAATTGCGTCAATATTTCTGTCCACTCCTCAAAGCTGTGGGCAATGAAGAAGCGTTTTATAGCAAGCAATGGCTCTTCGGTTTCTTCGAGTGTTAATCTGCGGATTTTCCCCTTATACGTTTCTTCGATTTCTCCAAGGTTTCTCATGTAGACCCGATCCGCCAGCGTTTGCGCCTCGCTAAACGGCGCGAAATCATCCAACTCCAGATCAGTCTGGACAGCTTCGGCGGCATCAAGCAATGCTCTTGCGGCAGTCATGACGTCCATTAAATGTTCCTTGATCGAAAGAACGATCGATGGGTTGCCTAGAAAGGACCACGGTGCTGAATCGGTCGCAGACTTGAACCACAGCCACAATTCCATGCGCATATATTTCAAATTAGTAGCATTGAATATTTGCGCAATGATCTCCCGAGCAGTTTTTAGCTTCTCGTTGTAAACCAGTTCCGTTGCCTCGTTTGGCAGTCGATTATTTTCCATACATTCTTATTTTCATCAAATGACGGATGCATTGGTAACGTACCGAACCGGTTTTGTTGGTAACTAACTGGCCATTACCTGTTTTCTACGGGCATTAATTTTTTTATCTTTGAGTTGGATACAGCTACGAAACCTCTAAGCAATCATATCGGCAGAAAAATTAGCCGTGTTCGCGAACTCCGGGGAATGAAACAAGAAGCACTTGCACTGGAAATCGGTGTAAGCCAGCAGACTATTTCAGACATTGAACGAAGCGACGTGGTAAAAGATGAGACTTTGGAGAAGGTTGCTACAGCGTTGGGCGTTTCTGTCGAGGGGCTAAAGAATTTCAGTGAAGAAGCTGTCTTCAATATTATTGGCAATACTTTTTCCGATAACAGTCAGAATAATAATAACTACTTGTGCACAATCAATCCGCTTGAAAAGATCATCGAGCTTTACGAACGCTTATTGCAAAGCGAGCGCGAGAAAGTCGAGCTGCTTAAAAAAGAAAAGGGCGAATAATCACATCAGCCCTTCATCTGCGAATGACAGGTAACTCTCGCTTGTCAGGATGATATGTTCCAATACTGCGATATCTAAAAATGTACCGGCGGTAGTAATCTTGTGGGTCAAGGCTATATCTGCCTGACTTGGCTTTAAGTTTCCTGACGGATGATTATGCGCCAGAATGATGGAACTTGCAGCAGCTTTTAATGCGGCCCCAAAAATCACCTTCGGATCTGCAACCGTCCCGGCGAAGCCCCCTGTAGAAATATCTAATATTCCTAATACGCGGTTCGCCCGGTTCAATAAGATAATTTTAAATTGTTCAACAAATTCAATCTTATTTAGATCCCAATTATTACTAAGCAGTTCATAAACGTCTTTTGAACAGTCGATTTTCGGGCGTTGTGATGGTTTAATTACAGGTTTGTAAGTGATTTGAATTTCTGCAACCTGGCTCATTGGAGTTTTTTCTAGCGTTTCCATAATGTTCTTGATTAAAGTGAAAGAATGAATTATGGTGCCTGCCAGGCTGCGGGCGATCAAGCCCAAAAAGCAAAGGAATAAATGGCCCGGAGGATGAGCCTAGCGCGTTTATGCCGGAAGTTTTTGGGCGCCCAGATGCCCGTCGGCCTAACTTTGTGCCTAAATTGATGATTGAGAGAATGATCGCTAATCAAAATCTTGCCGGCTATAAAAATGACCAGCGCCCGTGCCCGTAAGGGTCGGGCGCTTCCCGCGACCTAAACCCGCGGACTTACGTCCGCAGGGAAATAGCGATTCCTATTTTTAAGAGTTGAAGTTTATCGACCTAGTTCCCGCATTAACTGAGAAAAGGCTACCGGTGCCTATGCGCTCAAATTCTGAACATAGCCTAAATGCATTTTGCGACTTAGTAAGCCCGTTACCAAAAAGAATGGATTTAACTTTAGTCTCCCCGTCTTGATAGTTCTTTACATTTTGAAAATATCCAGTCACGGCGTTATATGCTCCAAACAATGTCCCTCTTGTGGTCTCGGTCTGTTGCGTGTGATTGCTGAACGCATACTCGCAAATGTCTTGGCAAAGGTTTTTAAAGTAGCTGGAATATTGATCCTCATAACCATTCAAAACGTTTTGCAGTACTTCCTTCGATGGCGCCACTGCTTGCTGAACCAATTTCAAAACCGCTTGATCTGTAATGCGAACCTTTGACCAACGGTTAAAAATTGCGTCGAGTTCGGTCGTAAGGCTGTTGGAAATACCCATGATTTTATGAACCTCTTTCAACTTATCCTGTGCGCTGGCGGTATGGCGGATTTTAATAACATTCGTCATGTTACCCAAAGCAGCATTTAATGTATTGTTACAAACAATACGGATTGGTGTAAACG
>CAZFQV010000003.1:0-17671 GCA_964521175.1 uncultured Sphingobacterium sp. | reverse complement strand
TGCCGTTATACTTCCAAACCCATCATGAGAAGTTGTGAGAAATAAATATTTCTCAATTAAATCGTCAGAACCTACCCGAATGTATCCCGGCAACTTCGCGGTAATAAAAACCTTTTCTCCTTTCCCCAATGCTCCCGCCGTTTCATATAAGATTCCCTCTTGTCCCCCAACGATTGTATCAAAAAATGAAAATGCACTGGTATTCTGAATAACTTCATAATCGTTCCCTACCACCCCTAACACCTGTTCGGTGTCGGTGCGCACGGTGGCATAATAATCCGGCACGTCGATTTCCGGAATGATAATATCAGTATCGGGGTCGGCGTGGTGGTTTTCCGTATCGTAAGTAAATAATGGCCGTTTCTCGACGGTATAATCAAGTCCAGCGTATTTAATGGCTTCGGCGCTACTCGGATATTCTGATACAATTTGTCCTAATCCGTGCCATGCTTTTTCTTTGACAGAAAAGAAACTATGCTTTCCGGTTTTTTCGTTGAAATTTATTAGATGTGCCATAATTTCAAAATTGATAGGTGTTTAAAACTCGTTAAATCGATGCTAAACCGCTCAGGGTATTCTCTCGATAGTTGTTCGGTATAACCTTCCCAAAACAACAGGTCGGTTATCTCAATAAATAATTCGATCATCTTTAAGAATTAAATATTGCCCCTGCACTTGACAGGGGCAAAGGGTTACGCATGTGGAAATACAATGTTGGCTTCGATGTCTTGCAATTTTTCAATGCAAGCATCATAAATGAATTGTGATACCATGCGAATAAGTCCGGCGGTATTGGTGGTGAACTGCTTGCCTTTATCGTCGGTAATAGTCAGCTTGCACCCCTGAAAATGATTGCTTTCCAACTCGTCGCTACCTTCAATAAGCGAAATTTCAAAGGCTTCGAGTTGTCCGATCCGGTTCAATAAATTATCCCGTTGAATACTACGGCGGTGCAAATCCTGAACAACCTTTAATGTTGCTTCCAAATTAAGCGCCGGCACAATTGCTTTTGCTTCCTGCTTTGCTTCTGCTTTTGGATGTTCGGTGGCTCTCGGTTGGATATTTTCCGGTTTTACCTCAACCTTTGTTTGCTCCGGCTTCACAACATTTTCATTTCCTTCAACCTTCTTTTCCTCCGCTTTGGCTGTGGGTAGAGCACCGTTGCTTTTTACTTCTGCTGCATTTGCACTGTTTCCTTTTGCCTCTGCGCCTGGCACATTTGGGCGGTTTTTGATTGTTGTTTCCATGTTACTGGTTTTTTAGTGATTAAAAATTTGTTAAAAAGCCATTTGGCAGAAACCACTTTTGGCTTTTGATAGAGGCAAAAAATTTGAGCGGGGGCCTGGGACGGCAAGGCTTTGCGGCGAAAAAATACTACCCGAAGGCGTGGAGATTTTTTTGTTCAAACCCGAAGGGCATCGGCCTTGCCAACCGAAGAGGTATAACTTTGCCTCAGCAAAAGCCAAAAAGGAAACTTCTGAACACTGATAGTTACGCGATTTAATCTTGCTGAAACTTCACCTTAGTTAGAGTCGGTTTACGGAATGTTGCTAGACAAAGGTTGTTACGTTGTTTTTACTAATAAATTTGGTATTCGTATCTTTGAGAATACCCTCGGTAACGCAGATCGCTTTTAAAGTGGAAATCGCATAGTGGAAGTCAAAATATGATAGATAAGGATATTTCTGCAGCCGGTGAACGTGCTGCCATTGGAGGTTACCTTCCCCAGTTTTCCGAATTCGCATGGTTCGCATATCGCGAGCTTACGAAAGGGACTCTTCAATGGCTAAAGGTCGCGGATCCTGAGGCTGAAAAATTGGACGACATACAATATGCTACCGTATCAGAACTGCATGCCTATCAGGTAAAGTGGACGATTGCCGATGCAACCATTACATTCAAGAGCTTTAAGGATTTGCTTCCTTGTATTGCGAGCAGTTGGATGTCATTATGCAAGGCTAATATTGACAAAAAAGTTATTCCTCATTTGTTGACAAACAAGCATCTTTCAAATCATGACATTATACACCTGTCGGATGACGAGACTTGCAGTTTTAGCGCTTTCGTTACCCAATGCTGGTTAACACTGAAATTAGGGCAACCAGTTCCAGCAAAATTTGCAAATATAGTAGAAGAAGTTCGGCAGATAACGTCACTTTCTGCGGAAGAATTCAAAGATTTTATTCTCGTCTTCGATTTTAAGCCTAACCATAGTCAAAAAGACTTCAGTTCGGAGAACCGTAGTAATTCAACACAAGAGGATGATCTGTTAATGTTGAGATCGTTCCTTCTCGAAAGGGTTGCAGATCCCGCTCGGCAGGTCGCACTGAGTCGGCAAGAGATTGTTCAGCGACTTAAATGGCATGATCGATTCAAAACTGTCTTCAATCATGAATTGATTGTAGATCAGAAAAAATATCAGCCCATAGTTGCCACGGTCGAAGATTTAAACGAAATAATAAACAGAACTAGCGGAGGTTTTGTCTTTCTACTGGGCGGACCAGGCACGGGAAAGTCAACTTTATTAACCGAGTGGAGTAGGACTGTCGACGATAGAGTCATAAAATATTACGCTTTTGATTTCACAAACCCATCTTCGACGTGGAACTATTATCAACGTGGAGACTCGGCCTATCTTTATTTCGATCTGGTCTTTCAACTAAAAAACGCGGGCGTTTACAATCGAGAAGTTCTCCCTTACCTCGATTTAGTTTTTCTTAAAGGTGTCTTTGAAGAACAATTGGCATACCTGGGAGAGGAATTTAAAAAATCAAATAAGAAAACTTTCATTATTATTGACGGCCTTGACCATGTTCCTCGTGAATATAAATCGGTAAGCCAAAGTTTTTTACGAGATCTTCCTAAACCTGCAAATATTCCTAATGGCGTCTATTTTATCCTCGGCAGCCAGTCCTTCGATTTAGATGATCTAAGTATTGAACTAAAGTCGTTATGGAATAGCGGTGAGCGCTCCGTGGTAATTCAATCGCTGAGCCTATCGGATGTGAAGAATTATTTGAAAGCGTTCGACTTTTCCCCTCATTTATCTGCCGATCACACTAATCTGATTTATCAAAAGTCTCAAGGCCATCCATTGTATCTTTCTTACATCGTAGAGCGTCTTTTAGTCTCGTACGACAGATCAGCATCTCTTGATGCATTCGAAAGAATTGACGGGGATATAGCTGAATACTATAGTAGAATGTGGGCACCTATTAGATCGGATGCGGGACTGGTTCAATTACTTGGCAAGTTTTGTCGAATAAACGGACCAATCAAGCATGATTTCATTAGCGAGTGGAAGGTTAATGGACAAACTCTAATAACTTTTAGGGATAAAGCAAAACTTCTTTTTAGCAAACTTCTAGAAGAGTATATATTCTTTCACAACTCATTTCGCCAGTTTTTGCTCGAAAAAACGGCTATTGACCCATTTACCGCAGACTATAGTAAGAGTATGGATGTTGGTTACCATAAAGAATTGGCGGGCCACTATGAACAATCAACTGTAGAGCCGAGATGGGCAGGCAATTTTCATCTTTACAAAGGGGGGCTGCTAGATGAGTTTATCGCACGAACTAATCCTAAACATTTAAGTGAAGATTTTATAAATTTTCGCCCTTCCGAAGATATTCGTCGTGATATAAAGTTAGGACTCCAGTTAGCAGCAGATACGAACAACATGGGTTTGTTTTTGAGATACCTTTTCGCGATGGCGGAGATCGAACGCAGAGCGTTCAATCTCGAATCATACGATATAAGTGAGGGCTGTTTTAAATTAGGTTTGTATTCGGAGATTAAAACAATTCTAAGAAACGGCAATAGCCTCAATGTCTCTGATTCATATGCGCTGAAGGCGGCTGATAGATTTTGGTCGTGCGGCAATAAAGGAGAGGCCAATCTTCTATTTCGTCTTGCGACACCATCTTCAATCAGAGATAAAGAGATAGTTATAGAGGATATTCATAATAGCCGCGAATTCTTTGATCTGATGGATGATTATTTACAAGTTGCTGTCGAGCTAGTTCCTATCGAGAAAAATCTAACAAAGATCAAAAATTTCCGCGTTGAAAAAGTATATCCTGACAGGCAACACGGACACAGCGTTGGAGAATCTCGGCTTATTTTGTTAACCAAGCTAGTTCAAATTCTCGCAAGTAAGAATATGTGGGATGATATCGAAACTGTTTTACCCAACTTCGTCTCGGACGACGACAGTCACTTAGGCTATCTTTTTGTGGCGTTAAAGGACTGTGTAGATGAAGCCCTTGAATGCGGAGAAAGAAATCGTGCTAACGAACACTTGGTTAAGATCCTATCCTATTTTACTGATTCGAAGGGAAGTGAGAGGCGGCGAATATTTGTAGCTGACATAATTTATCGGGTTACTTCTGATGCTGAACGAGTAAAACCTTGGCTCGAAGGTGTTTCTCAGCCTGTTATTAATAGTTCCGAGGATTTAAGTTTCGATGGGCAATTTGACGACTTCTTACCACTAATTAAATATAACAAGTTGCTGAACCTCCTCGGAATGGGAGTATCGATCACGGAAGCAGTCCCTGATTCTACAGGTGAAAATTCGATTGTGGTTGAATTTCAACGAATGATATGTTTAATAACTCAGGTTCTTTGTGATGGCATTAGTAGCAAAACAGACTATAATGCCGCAAAACGTTTGGTTCCTGCGTTACGTTTCTTTTACCGATCACCATTAGTTCATAATACGTATTGGTATAGAATCTCTCAAATGAGAGAAGAATATTATTCCTTTCTTGCATTTTCCGTAGCTCAGCACGGCCAAGAACAATTGTCACTTTTACTAACATTACTGACTAGTGAATTTGCTGATAATTCTAAGTATTGGTCGGCATCCATAAGGCGTGGGATAATAACCGCAATAGTTGAAAACGGCGGAAGTCATGAAACTGCATCATCTCTCTTGAAAGAACTTGAGGCAGGTATATTCGATGAAAGCGACGTAGATGGACGTATCTCTGAAAGCATAAAGCAGTCCCGGGCATATTTTTTAATTAACAATGCTGAACTTGGAAAACGCTGGCTTAAGAAAGCTATAAGGGAATCTATTGGAATCGGTTATAAAAAGGATTATCAATTTTGCACTTGGATTGATTGGGCTGATAAGGTTAATGCAGTGGCCCCAAAGGATGCGGAAGTAAATACCCATTGGTTTTTGAGCCGATTAAATTATCTACGGGAGACAACCTCTGGTAAAGCATACTGGGACGCTTCGGAGAAAATTCTGAATGCTACGCTGAATAAAAATATTGGAGCGGGATTGCGACAGTTAGAGTGGCAACTGACCAATGGACTAGTTGATTATATAGATGCGATCGAAGGTTTTATTCGTGCATCTCTTAAACTATGCTTGACAGTAGAAACATTCGATAAACTGCTGAATATGTATTTCCAGCTCCTCCTGCCGGTGTCTAAATCGGAAAACCGAATATTATTATTAGAGCTACTCAACAAAGCGTTTCACGTCGCTGGCGTTAGTGAATTCAAGGTTTACGTAAGAGAAATATACAATGCAATTAACATTGCCGCACTCGAAGAGAAACGATTCGGGTTAATAATGACCATTGGTTCGTTTATTGAACAAAAAAACCTTGCAATAACCGATTGTATTCCAAATTACACATTGCCACAAAACCTTAAAGATGATACTCAAGAAGAACGATTAAATGAGTTGATATTATCGGATGGTACGCGATTGGATGAGATTGCGGTAATGTCCAGCATTCATACCTTTGAGGATTTAGCTTCTTTTCTAAATGCTGAGGACAAAGAAAGCTCGTATTTTGACTGGACAAATCTGCTAGCTACAACGTCGGTTCTCAATTCTAGAGAGCAACTTACTAAATTGGCAGACGTTAACGAAGGGAGACGTAATGTTGACATTTTTGCCACATTGTCGAAAAAAGCCCTCGATTTAGGCGACAGCACACTAGCAAAGAATTTAGCTGAACACAGCGTAAAATGTTCGGGAAGGTCTGGTTGGTTACGCTATTATGATGGCGGATCTAGGATTAAGGCATTTAGTGCATTGAAATATGTTGACCAAAATTATGGCACATCGAAAGCCTTTGCCGTTTTTACGAATGATGTTATTTTATCAAACTCTTCTTCCTCTTATATCGAAAGTTTAGATGAGATCATGCCCATCATTTCTAATAATTATGACGTGATGGACGTATGGAAGGAGCTAAAACCCTATTTGGATAAACTATTACCTGTAGAAGAGCAAAAAATACAACTACCAAATTTAAAGTATACAGACATTCGCGTCGATCAAGCCTTAACATCGCTCTTAATATTTTTAACCAGATATCCAGCTGGAATAATTTGTTGGCAGGCGCGCGTCCTGATTGCTAAAGCAATAGCAAAAGGAGACTTGGTTGGCATAGAGCAATGTAATGCATACAAACTCGATGTAGACGCTGATGCAGAAATATTCATTTCGATCTTGAGTATTGTTAGAAATCTTGATGTTCATAGTTTAATACCCTTTCATTCTCGGATTAAACATTTAACCAAGTCGGATAACTTTCAAATTCGATACTATGCTATCGAATTATTAACCAGTCTGGGCGAGGAATACGTACCGAAAAGTCGTAACCTTCCGAAGATTTATGAACTTGAGGTCCCGGAAATCCATCCTCCTATTGCTCCTGACAATATTGACAAAAGTGGCTTTGTTAAGAACACATCAAATATCAGGAGTTTAATAAAGCCATTTGGATCCGATATAAAAATATTATCCCGAGAGACCGATGTTGATGAGACGATCCTGTTGAATCGAGTATATACCTACATGCTAAAAATCGCACACCCCGATACTTGGTCTTCCGAGTATGAGATGGAAGTTAGATATAAGCTTGATCAAGCTGATGTAAAATATGCTTATACACGACCAAGAGTAGAAACTGCCCGACGTGCAATTATGTATGTCGTCACTGAGCTTGTAGACGCGGGTTTAGTTGCATTAAGTAAGGCGGCATTAATATTTCGTGATTTTGACTTTAGCATTTTTACGATACCCATCGTCAAAAAGCCACTCTTTGTAAGCAACATACGTGAAAAGAAATACAGTCATGTCAATGACGAGTGGTACACTGAAGGTCATAAAAGCCCTCGATTGGTGGAGCCATTGATTAAAATGGATAACCGGTATGTGATTGGAGAATATTCATTAAAATGCAGTCTCCATTGGGGAGTAGCCAGTGAAAAGTTCATGATGCAAATAGCCATGGATGCAGATTTCGGTACGGATCAATATATTTTCGGTTCGGCCTTTAACCGACTTGCAGAACAATATCATGATTTTCGCATCAGCGATCCTGAGATTATTATTGTGAGGGACCACCGATTTCTACCTATCTCAGAAATGAAGACTTCCTTTATCGCTATCAACCCCGTTCTGGCACGTTATCTGAACTGGACGTGTGAATCCGGCAAACTATTCGCATGGAAAAATGAGCAAGGCGAGACGATGGTTGAGTCAGTGTTTTGGCAAAGCGGGAACGTTAATATGCCACCTCCGCAGTTATATAGTGAAGCCTCAGAGGGTTGGCTGGTTATTGCATCTGCAAAAGCGTTGCAACTCATTCAGGATGCGAATCCTCAATTATTTATTCAACGGCGAGTTGAACGATCAAAACGCGGTGATCACGAACTTTCTGAAAATATTGTCGATAAAATTTCGCCATTAATATTATAACTAATTGAAGAGCCCGCTTCCACGGGCTCCTCAATCCTAAACTTTCACTCCTTTCTTTCGGCTTCGCTTATTCTGCTCTATCGGGTCTTCTTTCTGATCAGCCTTCTGCTTTTTATCTAAAGATGCTTTCGACTCTTGAACCTGGGATGCAGTCTCTCCTTTTTTTACCTCCTTAATCGTATCCCGCTTCACCGCATTCATCCTATGATCATAAACATTCAAATTCTTATACTGTGGTGACGCCTCTATAAAATAACGCGCCTCTTTACCGCCATCATGAACAACAGTTACGGACTGCACATTCCCACGCTCCAGTGAACGAATTAAATCCGCTTTTTGATTCGGATCAGCAAGTTCTTTAATTAAAAAGCCATCCAGCGCCTTTTCCACATCGTAGCCGTACTTTTCGCCGAATTGTTTGATTTTGTAGTTCCCGGATTCAGCCTTTATATCGAAATCCAGTTTCAACCATGCTTTGTATTTCACTTGTTCCTGATTCTTCAGTTCCTTATGAACCGCGCGGCCTTCTAATAGATTGAATGCTTCTTTCGCAGTAATCGACGACCCATTGTTCACATAAAAAGTCTGAGACCTATCTAGCGACGCGTCGCTATGCTTCAACGAGGCATCATACCTGTTAATAAAATACATATCTGTACTATCGGATTTGCGAAGGTGAAGGGTATACTCCATCCGATTATTAAAATGCGGGATCTCGGTTTGAAGCTGAAACTCTTTCAGGCCTTTTTCAATACCTGACGCTAAATCCTTGTTTAGCGTCTCGCCGAAGCCAAAGTTCTTTAGCTGCGACTGTAAAAACTCAACATTTTGTGTGTTCATAGCTTTATTGTTTAATTGATTAATAATATCCGGGAGGTATTGGTACGTCATCCGGTCGTAGTCTGAAGTATTGTCGTGGGCAAACTGGGCGGCATCAAACCGGTCGCTGAAAGTGTGTAACTGATCAGCGCTCGTTATCGGCATACACTCTTCATAGGCTACCCATTGCTCACCCTGATCAGACGAGCTTTTTAGCAGCTTGCCTATTTCCTCCTGTATTTCTTTCTGCACTTCCATGGTCGTTATTTTACAGTCCGTGCGTTCTCAATATCGGAGCGCGATACCTTCAAGTTCATGTGCCGGGCGCCATTTTTCTCGTACAATTCGATGAAAAGTGCTTTATCATCTGGCAGGGTAAACTTGTTTAAGCGGAAGATTTTCATTAAGCGGCCCGCCGGTGCGATCGAGCCGGATTCCTGCCCCAATACCGCATCCGGATAAATTTCTTCTTCCTGGGTGACGGTGCGTTTAGCCGCTTTAAGGTCGCGGATGTAAAAGCGAATGAAGTCGATGTCATAAGCAATGGACGACCGGTTACTTAGCCGGAGCTTGAAGTAAAAGCTCCCTTCGCTAATGAGTACGTTGTTCAATTCGGCTTTAATGTCTCCTTTCTTGTCTTTGGTGAGGCGCGAAAACTTCAGGTCCACGATTGTGGGTACATTAGTCGATTGTACGACTTTCGGATTATTATCCTTGTTAGACGGTGGGCCATAGCTGGCTCCCTGTGCAGATGCACGTCCTGCCGAAAGCAGAATGAGTAACCTGATTAAATGATACGTTTTCATAATGGATAGATTAGTTGTTCCGTTGGTTATTGTCGCGAAGCAGAAGTTTGTAACCCGCCTTTACCTTCACACGTACTTGTTTGGCTTTTTTGCTGAACAGCCCTTTGGCAGCTTGAATACCTGCCCCTGCCACTTGTGCCGATACAGACGGATCCATCGATAAAACCTGCAAGCTTTGAATGGCCTCTTCCGTTCCGCTTTTGATTGCATCGCGTGTAATAGCCCCTGGAATGTATAACCCTTCCAGTCCGTCTAAGTCATAAGCGGAAAGTGCTACCGGTAAAATCGCATTGCGATAGCGGAGAGTAGCAATATCAATCTTTAATCTCTCGCCCTCAACGGCTGCAATGCCGTACACAAATTCATTTTTAGGGATTAGCCTTCCAGCAACGTAGATGCTGTCGGAGAGCCGTAGTTTAACAATGGATCCCGATACAATATCCTGGTCCTGATGAATGACGGCATTTACGGCGTTACCGGCAACGCTTTCCAGCGTATTCTGATTAACAACACTTTTGTCAGCGTGCTGAACGGCAAATACCTGGCCTTTGTTCTTCGCGGAAGTTAATTTCAACCGCTCTTTAGCAAGTCCTGGATTCTGGATGTCCATGATCTTTTCTAGTACCGCATTGAGCTGCTTCATTTCCGGGTCGTCACCACCGGTCTGGATAGATTGCATCAGGTTTTCAAGCCGGTTAACATCACCCGAAATGGAAGAACCACTTGACACATTGCGGGAGCGTGAAGACGTTGGCACTTGCGGTCGGTTGATCTCTTCTTGCAATAAAGCAAGGCGCTGCCTGATCTCTGCCTCCTGTTGGTCGGCTGGATTGCTTGTCAAGGCATCGAAGCCCGGTTGCGATGAATTGTCTCCGATTGAATCCCCCCAGGTCGAATTGTTTAGCTCCTTAAGCGAAGCCTCGTAGGCGCTAAGCTTATCGTCTTTTTCGTTGCCGGTAAACTTAGCTTCGGGAAGCGCGGTGTTGATCCCCCGCGCTTCTACACTAGCAGCCTGTTCTGCAGTGCTTGTCTGGCCACCGCCCAGCGCCCAAAAGGCCATGGTTAGAAATGGCGTTGCCAAAAGAGGAAGAACCAGCAGGAATTTTCGATGCCTTAAATAGGCTTGTGAATGATTCGTTTTCATAGTCATATTTGTTTAAGTGAAAAAAAGCGATGTCACGATCAGGTATATGCAAGTGCCGCCGCCAAGAAGACAGACCAGAAACAGCCAGAATTTAAGCTGCTGTACAGGCAGGCTATTGATCGTTGTATTCATTTTCATTGCAAGACGCCGCTGCCAATGCACGAGGGAATAGGATATCCGCATGGCCAGTTTCTCCTGCCCGCCCGTAAGCTTTACTGATGTCTTCTTGCTTCGGAAAATCATGGTCTTGCGTTTTGGAGGGTGGTATCCCGGTTAGTGATAATTTCCCACCGTTCGATCAAAAAACCGTGGGGGTTGTTGTCTGAGCGGCTTACGTTTCGCAGTGTTCCTTCAGTTATCAGGTTCCTGCTGGTCGTGGAAGTAGCACGGATGAGTTTTTGCATCGCGTAGCAACGGAACTGATATGGGTATTCATCCATATTCAATGCGACGCTGTCTACCACTATTTCCTGGCTGATGTTCGCAGAGATCAGGTTCGTATAGTATCCTCCTTCTTTAAGGTTGTCGTATTGAGCCTTAACTGATTGATCGCCGAGGTAGAGTGCCTTCGAGATATTTGTCTGAATGACTTTATCGTCCGGATCGAGCGTGAAGAAAAACTGGTGGAATGTGCGAACGTGGTCACGTGCTTCAACCGGAATGTTGTCTTTCCTGCCGGAAGCGAAAGCCTCCAGCGCTTTTCCGCCTGCTAAAATGTATACACGGTCCTGCGCCACTTGTACTGCCTGGTAACTTTTAATTAGTGCGAAGCCTGAGATTAGCACGCAGGCCAGAATGAGCAAAAAGCTGAACAGGCGGATATGCTTAAATGCTTTGTCGATATTTCTTAATTGGCTGAACATATTAGTAGGATTTAGATTAGTTGCCGCTGAGGCGATTTTTATGATAGTCGTTCGTGCTGCCGTTTGCGAAGTATCCGTCGGATACGGAACGTTCGGCCATTCCCTGGCTAGTAGTGGATCGGCCTCCAAAAACGTCTTGCGCCATTCCGGTTGCAGTTCCTGTGACTGTTTGTGTACTGCTGGACACCAGGGTGTTCACCTTTTGCAGCAACGCATTGCCGCCTCCAGCGTGAACGATGTAGTTTGCCACGCTCGGAACGGTGAAATAGCCGACAATGCCGATCACCAGGAAAATGAGATATGCCGTATCCGTGGAACTAAAAAAGGTATCTCCTGACGACTGAACCTGAGAAATGTCGAGCTTGAGCATATTCTCCTGCACCTTGCCTATAATGCTTCCAAAGATGTTGGAGACCGGCAGCCATAAAAAAATGTTAATGTAGCGGCCTAACCAAACCGTCAACGTATGCTGGAAACCATCGAAAACAGCAAAACCAAATACAAGCGGGCCCAATATGGCCAGTACGATCAGGTAGAATGTCCGGATGGTGTTAATGCAAAGCGATGCTGCCTGGAAAAGGATCTCTAATACTTCGCTCATCCACTCTTTAATCGAGTTGCGGAAATTATAGGATGCTTTAGCCATCGCGAACTTCATGTCGTTGCCAACGCTCTCGAACATTCCCTCATCGTCGCCGGTGGGATCATCAGGATGCGTATATTTGTACCATTTATCGCGGTCGCCGCTGCCGTCGGTTCCTACATACATCTGCCAGGCATCTGACTTCTTAACGGCCTCTTCTTTCTTTTTTAAAAGTGTAGCGATTGCTTTGTTAGAGTCCTTAACCATTCCGCCTGTTGCGGTGACTGTTGGCTGAAGCACCCCGTTTATTAAGGAAAGTACCGCAGGAAACATCAGTACAGCCATACCTAGGGCGAACGGGCGAAGCAGCGGATAAAAGTCGATTGGTTCAGCGGCGGCGATCTGGCGCCAAACCCGTGAGGCGATATACCATAGGGCAGCGAATCCTGCTATCCCACGTCCAACACCGATCAAGCGGGAACATAACGGGATCATTTCCTGGTATACCCGATCCAGTTCCGCCTGCAATCCGTGGATGCTTCCGCCCAGGCTTTGCGCCTGTAAAAGGGTTGGAAATAAAAGTAATGGGATAATAAGGCCCCCTTTCCCCCGCGGACGGAGGTCATTTTTTTTTAGTTTCATGGCTTTGGGATTTAGTAAAGAGATTCTACCCGTTCTATGCTTCGCCGGTCTTTATCACGCTGGATTGCGAGGATGGTATTACGTTTGTTGAAGTCACGCAGAAAGCTGAGCTTGTCCTGCATACTGTCGAAGATTCGGTCGATGGACTGCAGCCGCTCATCGTCGCTCATACGTAGATCAGAAGAGCTGACCACGCTAGTGAGTTCGTCCAGATTCTGTAGGGTTTCCTTCGTCAGGCGGCTGTACACTTTTCCGAGATAATCCAGTTCCGCCGGGCCAAAACTGCCCGACTCACGGAATCGATTATAAGCGCTCTTGTATTCGGTAAGCAGCTGTTTTTGAAGAACGATGATATCAGCGACCCTTCTGTATTTCTTAACCGCGGGGCTGGCTTTCATCATACCGTTGAGAAAGACTTCATGTAGATTGAAGTTGCCTTCTGAAATATTCTTTACAGTATTATAGCCTTTACTTACAACCTGGTACCCCTTTTTCATGTCCGTCAGAATGTTTTTTAGCTGCGTTAGTTTTTCGGCATTCAGCAAAAGCTGCTCGATTTCATTCGATTGACCTAAGCTTGGAGATAAGTAAGCGATCATCAGAAAACTGGTTAGCCATGCTCGTTTATTTGTCGTTTTCATAAGCTTGATTTAACTGGTAGATAGACTGTTGTTCTTTTATCCGGTTGGCTCCAAGCATCCTAACATCGGCGGCGAAAGATCCACTGAACTGGTAAGTGCTTAAAACATTGGCGTGAAGACTATTGAGCCGAGCAATCCGTTCTTCGTCTTCCATTTGGTATGCAGATGGGGTCGTCAGGGAGATGAGATCGTCAAGATACCCTTCGAGGTCATTTACCACCCGCCGCTTTACTTCTGAAACATATTCAAGATCGTTCGGCTGGAGTCCTTTCGTTTTGCTCAGATTCGAGAACGTTGCTAAAACCTCGATCTGCATTACCAGTATCTCGGAGAGCTTTGCGTTTCGTTTCACGGCCGGACTTATTGCTTTCAGGGAACCAAGAAAATCTCGATGCAGCGTAAACTCACCATCAGTGATGCTACGGATGGTACCGATCCCATCGCGAGCTACGGTATACCCCCTTTTTAGGTACCCGGAATATACTTTCAGCGCGGCTAGTTGCTCAACAAGGTATCGCCTTTGCGTTTTCTTCTGATTAAAAATTTCGCCAGCTGTTTGTGCTATAGCGATATTGGAAGCTACCAGGACAAGCAGAAACATAAAATATGGTAAAGTTCTCAGGCAACGCATTTTAATTTTCGATTCCATAAAACCTCCTCGTTTGTTGAATGTCCCGCTCAGATTTAGCCCTTGTAAGGCTAAGCATGATATTTTGATTGTTGAATTGCTTCAGGTCGCTGTAGTTCTCGTCAATCCGGTCGGCAGCAGCATTGATCAACTCCAGGCGCTTTGCGTCACTCATCTGTGTATTAAAGGAGTTGACAATAAGCAATATTTGATCGAGGTTCTTTACGCTAGCAGTTAAGATGCCGGAGTAAACCTTCTCCATGTAGTCCAATTCACCTGGTTTGAAGTGCTGGTCTTTACGAAAAAGGTTGTAAGCATGCCGGTATTCCTCTACGAGTACCCCTTGCTTTTTTGTGATGTCCCTGATCCGCTGGAAATAGGAAATAGCCGATTTTACTTTCCAAAGCTCCTCGTAGTACTCCCGGTATAGTTCTCGCTGTTTTTCGGTCCAGCCGGCGATTTCAGTGAGTTTCAGCTTGGATAATTCATTTTCGAGGACCTTTTGGGCGTTCTGAAGCCAGATCGTTTCATTCTGCATCCGCTGTATCTTCAAGTCGACGGCTTTGATCGCCTTTTTTACCCCCGCGCGGATCACTTCAAGTATTCCGACTTGTGCGTTCGCCCGCTGTAGCGGAGAAAAGACTGTTAAAGCGGCCAGAACGACTATGATTTTTATGCTTTTCATAAGTAGGCGATTAAGGGAGTCTTCTGTATTCTGATGCTTCCATCCGAAGTACGCTATCACCGTCTTTCATGGTGATGATTCTTCCGCGCTTGCTTTCCCGTAGTTGCTGACTTTGGGGATTATAACTTGCGGTAAGCTCTTCGTGGCGCTGTTCCTTGGGCAGCATCTTTCCTTCACGTATTTTCTGATAACCCGTTGTACGCGTAATGCTGTACGAGTTTTCGTTAATCTCACGTATTTCAAGCGTATCGTCGGCAATACTGTATTCGCCTTCGGCGTGTTTCACATAAGTCCCGCTGAACTCAGGCTTGTTGTCGTTGCCCCTGCAGGCGCAGAATAGGGAAACGACCATTAGGGCAATCATTTTCTGTTTCATAACTATGCTGATTTTTGGTTAAGTTCACTAGCGAGCGCCGCTATGCCACGCTCTATACCGCCATGCTTGCGGGCATATTCATGCACCTTGGCTTTCTCCGACGATTCCGTAGTATAGGCGAGGTATTCCTCAGTACTTACTTCTGTCCTATACACTTTTGAAACCTGGCCTCCCAAGCTGATAAATACTTCCTTATACTTTCGCCTGGGATCATTGGCTTTGTTCATAGATAAAATGAGGGCCTTTTCTTTATCGCTCAATCCAAGTAGTTCCTGCACCATGTCGAACTTGATCTGGTATTTTGATTGGTCGAGCAGGATCTTACAATCCGAATTGTTGATGATCGCTTGCTTGATAATCGGGGAACTGATGATGTCTTCGATGTCCTGGGTAACCACAATGGCTTCACCGAAGTGCTTCCGAACGGTTTTGAAGAGGTATTTAATGTATTCGGCCATTCCATCGCGGGCTATTGCTTTCCACGCTTCTTCGATCAGGATCGTTTTACGAACGTCCTTAGGCAATTTTCTCATTTTTGAGATGAATGTTTCCATGATGATCAGCGTCACCACCGGAAAAAGGATAGGATGATCTTTTATATTGTCCAGTTCGAACACGATGAAACGCTGGTTCAGCAGATCAAGGTTTTTATCGGCATTCAGCAGATAGTCGAACTCTCCGCCCTGATAATAAGGACCAAGCACATAAAGCAGGTTATCGAGAGCAAAATCCTTTTCTTTAACCTTGTCCTTGCGAACCACTTCGAGGAATGGCCCGCCCAGGTACTCGTAAAAGGTATTAAAGCATGGAAATATCTTGCGGTCGCCGTTGAGCATTTCATAGTAGCCCTGAATCGCATTGGAAAGCGCGACGTATTCGGAACGGCCAAATGACTCGTCCTCCTTTTTCCAAAGCGCGAGGATCAACGTTTTAAGGCTTTCCTTTTTCTCTGTATCCAGGATATCGCCGTGAGCGATATAAAAAGGATTGAAGCAAATCGGATTCTGTTCGTCGAAGGTGAAGTAATAGCCTTTAGATATATCGCAAAGACCTTTGTATGAATGCCCGACATCTACGATTACAATATGAGCCCCTTGCTCGAAGTAGCTCCGCTCCATGTGGTTAGTGAAAAACGATTTTCCGCTGCCGGATGGACCGAGTATAAATTTGTTGCGATTGGTCGTAATTCCTTGCCGGATTGGCTCGTCCGATATATCTACGTGAACAGGATGGCCCGTGAGCCGGTCGCCGAGGCGTATTCCTATGGGAGATATACTGGAACGGTAGTTCGTTTCGACATTCAGGAAACAGCAAGCCTGTTCTAGAAACGTGTCGAACGTATCGTTCATGGGGAAATCGGCTGCGTTGCCAGGGAGACCTGCCCACCAGATTTGAGCAGCACCATCAGTTTCTTGCTTTGGACTTGCGTCAAGCTGCGCCATTGCAGATGAAACGCGGTTACGAACTTCTTTATGTTTTTCTGCATCGTCCGTCCAGGCAAGTATGTTAAAGTGCGCTTTCACCGGTAACCGCGCTTGACTGATTGCTTCGTTCAAGAACTCTTTCGTAGCGTCGCGAGCGATCGCGTTTTCGCGCGAGTATGCCGAAAGCGACTGAAGCCGCAGGCGTTTTGCTTCGAGCCGTTTCATCGTCCGGCTGGCATCGCCAATAAGGATATACTGGTTAAAAATGTGGTTACAGTCCAGGAGCAAACCAAGCGGCGAAGAAAATCCAGTACTGAACTTAGTCCGGTCTGTCGAGTACTTATCATAGTTGACGCGGGATCCACATAAGGCTGGAAGCTCCTCGGTATTCCCAAGCGTAAACAACTGGCAATGCTCGCTTCCGATCCTGATTTCGTCCGCCAGATGAATGTCGCGGATGGTCGCTTTTTCGTCGGGGGCGAGCAAAAAACAATATTTCTCGAGAATACCGGGATTTTTATTTGTGCCGGACAATTCATCGTCAGTTAACCGTTTCAGCTTGGCCAACCCGCTATCATTCAACACGCGTTCAAACTGTCCGCACTTGTCCAGGAAACTGTTTAGGAAACCTACATTAAGGGAATCAGGTGGCACTACGCTCTTCCGGAAAAGACCGGTGAACGCTGAACTTGCCAGCTTTCGTGCCTCTTGCTTTCTTGTGAGAAAAATATAGCACCGGTGGTTCAGGAAAGCCCGTTCGTTAAAGAACCGTTCGCTCGACCTCGACAGAAACGTCCCGGCGCTTTTCTCGAATGCAGCTGTGTACTGATCCGCCACGAACCAGTCCTGCTTATGCAGGATAGAATGCTGCGGCAATAAACGGATAGCTTTCAACATCGTCTGGTGAAAGGCTTCGTACTCCGAATCTGACAGCGTAAAGATTTCGGGCAGCGTCACTTCGTACCCGATAGTGATGTCGCCCTGCACAGAAAGCATGCAACCATGCTCTATGGCATAAATGGGCAACAACTTTTCAAGATCGATCTTTGCAGCCATGTCATTTCCTTTTTAAATGAATGAATATTCTGCGTGAGCTTACCCGCAAGTATTGAGGTATGGCCGATTTGGCGGCTTTTTTCATTAATCCGTGCTGACCATATTTATGACTTAGCCGATAAACCTGGGTGAAGAGGATGAATCCTGATCCACCTATAAGGAACAGGCACAGGTACAAGGGCACGCCAATCAGGTAAAGTACTGCGAACGCAATCAGCAGGAAAACCAGACCAATTGCGAGGTATGCAATGTATTGCGCCTTCAAT
>CAZFQV010000002.1:0-22307 GCA_964521175.1 uncultured Sphingobacterium sp. | reverse complement strand
TAAAAGGCCTCATATTGACTGTTATTTGTTCTTTCCTGCTCGAAATGTTGCCGGCTTTTTCTCAGAAAAAAGCAGAAGTAATCATTAGTAAATGGGCAGATAAGCCGATCATCGCCGATGGATTGCTTGACGACTGGCCGGATACCCTTTCATTGTATAACAAGGATGCTGGAATTTATTACAGCCTCTCCAATGACAGTCAGAATATCTACCTGGCCATGAGAAGCATATCCAAAGAAAGTGTCACTCGTATTTTGGTTGGAGGAATAAGTTTCTCTGCCAATATCGAAAGCCGGAAGAAAGAAGTGCCGACGGTGACTTTCCCCATAGCCGACCGCACACAGGGACGGAATAGGAATACCAAAGGGCAGCCTGGAGTGCAAGATGGATTGCAGCAGCTATTATCGCATGTAAAAGACATCAAAGTTGAGGGCTTCAAGGAAATTATAGATGGGGGGATTTCTCTTGAGAATACATACGGCATCCGGGCCGCTGCCACATTCGATCAGGACCATAACCTGGTACAGGAAATAATTATACCGATCAGATTATTAAACCTTAATACGGATGTTACTGATCCTATAACTTATCGGATTAAGATTAATGGTATACCAGAACCGCCAAGCAGGATGTCAGCACAAAATGATCCCCGACAAAGAATGGGAGGCATGTATGGAGGCGGCATGTATAGTGGAAATTTCCCCCAAAGGCTTCCGCAAAACAAACTGCTGAGCTCCAAAGAGTTCTATATAAAAAGCAGCCTAGCCACCCGACAATAATCCACATCATCAATACCGGAACGCACAGAAATATTTGTGCTCAGGCAAGCATCAATTAAACCGGCGACACGGAGGTTCCGCTTTAATAAAACATTATTAACTGTTCTTAGCGTTTTTTTGAATATATTCTGTGGCCTGGGAGAAAGGCTTACCGAAATAATGAAACTGTTCAGCCCATTCTAAGCCGTATTTCTTACCTACCTCCCTGTCGGATGGTACCGCCCGGAGGTATTGTGAATCCATATCAAGCACGAAATTTTTTACGTAGGAAAAATTCGCCGTGTCATCGTCACTGCCAAGAATATCCAGAGTTTTGCCTTTTGCCGCCAGACTTTTACGTAAACGGGCACCCGCATCTCCTCCAGGACCCTGGGTTTTGATGACCACATTACTTTCCACTTTTTTATCGATGTATTTGCTAATATCAACGACCCGATTAACCAACTGAGGACCACGGGCGAAATAGTAACGCTCCAATACAGAATGCCCTTCTACCACTTCAAAATGTTCCGGATAATCGGGGCTGCCAGCCATCCAGCGCGCTGCTTCAACTGCTTTGGCCGTTACGTAATGATCGGGGTTCTCCTCATAATGCCCCCAGGGATCATAACTGATAATAGTATCTACTTTGAGTAAACGGAAAAGAAATATCAACCTGCCTTTGATCTCCTGAATATTATATTCATCCATCCGGTGATTTCGGTAGTTGAGGTTATAGACCTTTTTGAGACCCAGAACACGCGCTACCTCATCATTGTCCTTTTCATTATGCAGGACACGTTCACCCAGACTTTTGCCACCGCCTGCGACGTCATCATTGGACGTTCTGATCATATACCCGGTGTATCCTTCGTCGATGAGCTTGGCGACCGTACCAGCTGCGAATAATGAAATATCATCACAATGAGGCTGGATAACGGCCAATACTTTTCCGGCATGCGGTCGTCCCGGGACCGGCCTCTCAATATATACTTCTTGTCCCGACACCTGCCCGGGATTGTTAACAGCCGGGTTCTCCGCATTGCTTGCATAGGCATCAGAACCGATCATGGAGGCCAAAGGAAGCGCAGCGCCCGCAGCCATTCCCCTGGTGATAAATTTTCTTCTTTCCATTGTTTCTATTTCTTAATTCTAACTTCTAATATAAAAAATATTTTTAGACTATAATTTTGATTTAGTGTAGAAATACCAGGATTAAATCATGAATATTGTGGATGCGTACCCGAATGCGCGGTTGAGGGAGAGCAGGCGAGAAAGACATTAATATTCGTCTGCCCGGCAACATGAAAAGTTAAGTGGTGGTCTCAGCGGGAATCGAACCCACATCTAAAGTTTAGGAAACTTCTATTCTATCCGTTGAACTATGAGACCCGGGATCATCTTATTTCACTGCCATTCGGAAAGTCTTCCGGAGGCGCCACAAAACTAAGATTTCCTGCTGAATTTTCAGCCATCAGAATCATACCCTGTGATAATATTCCCTTAATCTCCCGCGGGTCGAGGTTAATCAGAACTGAAACTTTCTTGCCGATGATATCGTTGGGCTCGAAATATTCGGCAATACCCGACACGATGGTGCGCTGATCAATTCCGGTATCAACCTTCAACTGAAGCAACTTCTTTGTTTTAGCCACTTTTTCTGCAGCTGTTATAGTTCCTACCCGAATGTCCATAGCTGAAAACTGATCGAAACTGACGGCAGGCTTGGCTAGGGCATAAGTACTGTTGGCCTGGATATTGGCGGTCTGAGAAGCCATTAACTTCTGTACCTGAGCGGCAATCTGTTCGTCTTCAATTTTTTCGAAAAGCAATACCGCAGCATTAAGCGCATGGCCCGCCGGCAGCAGATCTGATCTTCCCGCCAGATTCCAATCGGAACCCCCCAGATTAAGCATGGCCGATAATTTGGCGGCACTGAATGGCAGGAAAGGTTCTGACAGAATAGCAAGGCTTGCAGCAATCTGCAAACCCACATTAAGCACTGTTTTTACTCGATTTTCATCTGTTTTAATCAGCTTCCATGGTTCTTCATCCGCAAGATATTTGTTTCCCAGACGCGCAAGGTTCATAAATTCGGCCAGTGCTTCCCTGAAACGGTACTGTTCGATGGATGCGCCTATTCTCGATGGATACTGTGCCAGGTCTTCGAGTATTTTCAAATCTGTATCCCGCAATGGAGAGCCGGAAAGGACCTTGCCTTCAAAGTATTTATGCGATAATACCATTACGCGGTTAATGAAATTGCCAAAAATAGCAACTAGTTCGTTATTGTTCCGCGATTGAAAATCCTTCCAGGTGAAATCATTATCCTTGGTTTCTGGAGCTGTAGCCGCTAACACATAACGCAGCACATCCTGCTTGTCAGGAAAATCTTCCAGGTATTCATGCAGCCACACCGCCCAGTTTCTCGACGTAGAAATCTTCTCTCCTTCAAGATTTAGAAACTCATTCGCCGGAACGCTATCAGGCAGCTTGAATTTCCCGTGAGCAGCCAGCACTGCCGGAAAGATGATACAGTGGAACACAATGTTGTCCTTACCAATAAAATGCACCAGCTTGGTATCTTCATTCTGCCAGTATTTCTCCCAGGGCCCGGCAGGCCTTATGGCCTCATTAAGGTAATACTCTGCTCGTCGGGTCGTATCCAGTGAAGAGTCACAGAGATCTTTCGTAGCAGATATATAACCTATCGGTGCGTCAAACCACACATACAATACTTTTCCTTCGGCTCCTTTGATAGGTACTTCTACACCCCAGTCCAGATCGCGGGTCATAGCTCTTGGATGCAGGCCTCCGCTCAGCCAGGATTTACATTGTCCGAAAACGTTTGGACGCCATTCTTTATGAGAGTCAATATACCGCTCGATTTCAGGTTGCATTTTATCGAGCGGCAGAAACCAGTTGATCGTTTTTTTCCATACCGGCGGCGCGCCAGACAAAGTAGAGCGGGGATTGATTAGTTCGGTCGGGCTAAGAGAAGTTCCGCACTTTTCACACTGATCACCATAAGCTTCCTCATTTCCACAATTCGGACAGGTGCCCACAATATACCGGTCGGCCAGGAACTGACCGGCCTTTTCATCGAAGTACTGCTCGGTTTCTTCTTCGATAAATACCCCTTTATCATAGAGATTTCTAAAAATTCCGGATGCGGTTTCATGATGGGTCGGAGAAGAAGTGCGATGGTAAATATTAAATGATACCCCGAAATCCCGGAAGGCGTCACCAATGATCTTGTGATATTTATCTACAATCTGTTGGGGGCTAATTCCCTCCTTCCTTGCCTTTAAGGTAATTGGAACGCCATGCTCATCAGAACCACAGATGAATACCACATCTTTACCACATGACCTCAGATATCTTACATAGGTATCAGCGGGAACATAAACACCCGCCAGATGGCCTATATGTACCGGCCCGTTAGTATAAGGAAGTGCTGCTGTAACCGTGTATCTCTTAAATTTATCCTGTCCCAAAATCTGAATATTTGTATTATTTAACTGCTCCGATAAGGTGCAAAGATAAACGCTAAAGAGGGAAATTACTAAAGGATAATTTGACCTTTGATTTATGCAGATTTTAGTAATTTCGCCAAGCTTGCGCTGGAAATATTTTCCGGGGAAAATAATTAATCCGTATCAAATTGGTAAACCTTCCGTTCGGGGAAAATGAAAGTCAGTTGAAAGCGCCGCCGTTTTTAAAAAAGGGCGACACCGTGGCCATCACCTGTCCGGCAAAAAAGCTTTCAGAACCTATAGATGCTGCGGTAAAGCTGCTTGAATCATGGGACTTAAATGTAACTCCCGGTGAAACAGTTTCTGCTTCCTGGCATCAGTTTGCAGGTACAGACGAACTTCGCGCTGCCGACTTTCAGCGATTCCTGGACGATATTTCCGTAAAAGCAATTTTTGCAGCACGTGGAGGGTATGGCACGATTCGCATTATCGACCGGATTGATTTTAGCCGCTTTCAGTTGCAGCCGAAATGGGTCGTCGGATTCAGTGATATTACGGTGTTACACAGTCATATTCAGGCCTTGTACTCAACACAAACCATTCATGGCCAAATGCCCATGACGATTCCCGGCGGATCTGAACTTTCATTGGATACGTTGCGCCGGGCATTGTTTGGCGAAGAGATTCGATACCATTATACTAGTACCCGGCACAACCGTAACGGCTCCTCAATTGGAATACTGACGGGTGGTAATTTAAGTTTGCTGGTCATGATGCAGGGCTCGGTATCCCAACAAGATTATGCAGGAAAAATTTTGTTCCTGGAGGATGTTGGCGAATATCTTTATTCTATCGACAGAATGTTCATCAGTTTGAAACGCGCGGGTATACTTTCGGGGCTAAATGGCCTGATCATCGGCGGGTTCACCGCGCTGAAAGACAATGATATCCCATTCGGGCAAACGGCGGAGGAGATTGTCATGAGCCATGTTGCTGAATATAATTACCCGGTATGCTTTGATTTCCCTGCAGGACACATCGCCGATAACCGGGCATTGCTTTTAGGGCATAAAGTAGTCCTTTCAGTAGAAGATCAAAAAGTTACATTAGAATATTCAAAATAATTATCAGCTACAATGGCAATTTTCGAATCACTAGGCAAGTATAAAAATACGGGATTATTAATTGTACGTATCGGACTGGGCATCATGTTTATGTTACACGGCTATCCTAAACTTATTGGCGGCCCTGATAAATGGGAGATGATAGGAAGTTCGATGAAATACCTGGGTATTGATACTGCGCCAGCAGTTTGGGGTGCAATAGCCGCTTTGGCCGAAACTTTCGGAGGTTTTCTGATATTACTTGGACTTGCCTTCAGGCCGATCTGTCTGATTCTGACCATAAACATGTTTATAGCCGCAAATATGCACCTCCACACATCTGATGATTACATGTCAGCGTCTCAGGCAATTGAAGTTGGCGTTGTTTTTCTTGGCCTCGCTTTGATTGGCCCGGGTCGATATAGCGTGGATAAAAGATAACCTTCGCATCATTCACAGTTTTTTAATTTGTAATTTTTTCATTACAATTGGATGTATATACTACTATGTATTGCACAATACCATGTGAGACATATATCTTTGCAATATGATAGTGGAAAATACCCAAACCCAAATGAGGAAAGGGATACTCGAATATTGTATTCTTTCAATCATTTCACGTGGAGAAATATATGCTTCCGATATTATTGAGGAACTCAACAAAGGAAACTTATTGGTAGTAGAAGGTACCTTGTATCCCTTATTGACACGATTAAAGAACAACGGCCTTCTTATTTATAACTGGCAGGAATCTACTTCGGGCCCTCCGCGGAAATATTATGTGCTATCAGAAGCAGGAGCCGAGGTTTTGAAAAGGCTGGATACTACCTGGGATGAGCTATGCTATTCAGTCAAAATCTCCACCGAACAGCGACGAGGCATAAAACCGCAAGAACAATCGTAAACCACAACCTAAACAGATCATGAATAAAACAATCATTATAAATATTAACGGCGTCGTGTTTCATATTGAGGAAGATGCGTACGATGTTCTGAGATCCTATATGACCGAGGTGAAGCAGCACTTCGCTTATTCCAGCGACAGTGAAGAAATAGTAACGGACATCGAAAACAGACTTGCTGAAATGTTCAGTGAGCGCCTAACAGCTGAATATAAGCAGGTTATTATTCTGGCCGATGTAATTGCTGTTACTCAAAGAATGGGGAATGTACGCGATTTTGATCAGCATGATTCCGAAGATGGCAGCTCCGCAGACTCGGCGTATCGTACACGGAAAAAACTCTTCAGGGACACCGAAGACCGTGTTATCGGCGGTGTGTGTTCAGGGATCGGCCATTATTTCGATATCGAACCGCGCTGGATACGGTTAGTCGCTATTCTAAGCATCCTGCTCGGAGGATCCGGTTTACCTATTTATGCGATTCTCTGGGTCATTATTCCGAAAGCCCTTACCAGAGCAGATAAAATGGCTATGAAGGGTGAACCCCTGAACCTTCAAAACTTCAAAAAGAATTTCGATGAAGAAGTAGATGGCCTGAAAACAGGTATGCATCGGGTGCAAAAAGAAGCCAGGCCGGCGATAGAGGGTTTGATGCGTTTCCTTGGACCCCTGGCCATGACTATTGTCAGAATATTGATTTCAATTGTAGCTCTGGCGTGCATTATTACGATGATTGGACTCTTCATTGGTCTGATGACTTTTTTGGGATATTGGGACAGTGCTTTGCTTGATATCTTTCCGTTTAATATCGTCAACCCCGAGTATAAGTCGGTACTCATGCTAAGTATCTTCCTTACGATTTTCATCCCGCTGGCTGCTCTCACTATGTTCGCTATTCGGGTACTGTTTACCGGGGTTGCTATACCCAGGACGGTGTACTTCACCATGCTCATCGTTTGGATTGGGGGTATAGGCACCGCTATCTATCATATCTCTAAAATAGCCTCCGAGTTTAGTGAAGAAGCAAAATTTACAGTTGACACTCCATTAAGTTCGGAACCGGTATATTATATTAAGGTTAATCCTTCCCGATCTCTCAGCAAGGAAGATAGTTTACAATATCATGTCGACCGGGATCACTTTAAAGACCGGATAATTATAAATAGCTGGCGCAGGGAGTTTAATCATCCAAGAAACGTCACCTTAAGAATCATTCGCGCAGATGCAGGTAGTTCGGAAATCATCCAGGAATTTAGCGCCAAAGGCGTAAATTTTGCCGAAGCCCTGGAGAATGCCAGACGTTCAGGTCATACTGTTCTGGCCAAAGATTCTCTCATTATCTTTGATGGAAGAACCTCTCTGAAAAAAGGTGAATTGTGGCGGGATCAGTCTGTAACCCTGACCCTCAGAATACCTGAAAACACCCGTCTCAAAATCGAAGGTAAAGTAAATCGATATGTTGAATACCCGGGTCTTTGGGGCTGTCAGCCAGAAAACAGCGGTTCCGACGATGTTTCGGAATGGATAATGACGGCCACCGGGCTAAAGTGCCATGAAGGTAGCGAGAGCGGGCTATAGCATCATCACGCAGGCAATAGTAAGAGTTTTATTTGTATGGAAAGCATTAAAGTGCCTTACTGCCCTACCATAAACAAGGCGTTACTGAACAGCAGCTTACCGTTCTCCCAAAAGCTACGAAACAACAGATCATCTGCCAGATATACGACCGAGCCTTTACCCATATCCTGCACTCCGAAGAGAAGTCCGTCTACCAGCTTCTTCTTTGCCTCTGTACCCACAAAACCGGTTATATAATTATTCTGTTTTAATACTCCCACATTCCATCCCCGATTCAAGTACTGGTACACTTTATCATCGAGCTTGAGCGTAAAATAATAGTTCGGAAAGCCAAAACCGAGCGGATGGGTATTGTCCAGATCTACTTTATAAATCGCACCGGGTATATTCGTACGGACATTCTGCCGGTCGCGTTCCTCATAAACTTTGAGATCCGCATAGATATCGCTTTCCGTTTCTTCTTTTTTTGTATCTCCGACATTCTTGATAGCAAATCCGCTTTTTATGGCAAGCTGCGAGACGGCTCCTTCCATGGCGATAAGTTTGCCACCCGCTTTGATCCATTGCTGAATTTTATCACTCCCAGCATTGGGATAATTCCCGTCAGGTAAAACAATCACATCAAACTCATTTAGATTTATTGTATCGAGGTTTTCTGGTGTCACCACGGTCAAAGGATACCCTATTTGTCGTTCAAAGAAGTGCCATATCTCTCCAAAAGCCGAAGACGAAACTGAAGATCCGGCCACGGTTAGAATTTTAGGTTTCCTAATCAGCCTGATCTTATCGGAGCCGAGATCGGCCCCCCTGGCTATAAACGAAGACGGAATACCCTGAAGCGCTATGCCGGAAGCTGTAGAAATAGCGGTCAAAACACTGGTGAAATTACCTCCAAGCTGTTCATTACCCACACGGGTGATAATAAGAGAACCGGCATTGAAACTCTTTCCTGCTACCTCAAAGGGGATTTCGGAATAGCGCACTTTTATATTCTTCTTCAATAATTCAGTCAAAAACTTCACATCGGTAACAGAATTCCAGTTAGCTGCATAAGCTACCGGAGAGTCAAAGCCCGTCGTTTCTGACGAAGCCGGGGGTAATTCCGCTAATACCGGTTTAATAGTTGCTGTCAGGGCGTAGGCCTGTAATCCATATGCATAAGGCAGTGACCAGGCGGTGATATCATAGGTTACTGAATCAGATACTACAGTTTCTGGTTCAAACAATACCTTTAGAAGCACCGACTTAGGTTGATAGGCGCTAATTACCATATCGCCTTTCTCAATAATAAACGACTCCTTCTTTTGGGTAAAATAATTGTACCCTTGACTGCCCTTCTCGACGCCAAAACCGAATTCGATGCCGTTCCGCTGTAAAAGGCTGGAAAGCGATTTGATTTTTTCAGTATTTCCACCTTTTAATACATAGGTTTTGTATATCCCTGGAGGATTAGTCTTGGCTGATGCGAAGTAAGCTTTAAACTCGGAAACTGCTTTGGCAGCATTTTTCGAGACCACTTCAATAGTAGAAAGTCCGGCAGTAAAATGGTGTTCTATGCGATCTTTAAGGGTGAGGGTATCGCCATATGCATTGACCACTGCGAGGCCGGCGCGGCCCGATCCCCCCTGCTCATAGGTCATTCCTACCGAACCATTATATATCGGATAAGTATCACCATAAGAAGGATAGAGCAAATCAAACCTCTCCCTGGTGAAAAACATCCAGCCCCTTGAATCGAAGTGTCGCGCATTGTTCATGCCGATAATCGTTTGAAATTCGCGCTGCCATTTGCTTATATCCTGATGATAGGGCTCGGCTGCGGGTGCAAAATAATAGGGCTCGTTTATTCCCTGTTCATGGAAATCAACGTGCACCTGTGGAAGCCAGCTATTATATTCGAGCATCCGCTGCTGGGTTTCTATCTGCGATTGCCAGGCCCAGTCACGATTTAGGTCGAAATAATAATGATTAGCTCTTCCGCCAGGCCAGGGTTCAACATGTTCTCGCGAAAATGAGAGCGCATCAGGAATAAGGTTACGAACCGGATTATAGAAATTGACGTATCGCTCTCGTCCATCCGGATTCAGGCAGGGGTCAATAATTATAACGGTATTCTGAAGCCACGCCTCACTCTGTTGATCGGCCGAAAGAAGCGCATAAATCGTCTGCATGGAAGCCTCGGTAGAAACTGCTTCATTTCCATGTACATTATAACTTAACCAGATTATTACCGGCTGGTCATCCGATGCTTTCTCATTAATAAGTCCCGCTAACCGAAGATTATTTTTTTGGATCTCTTCAATGCGTGCCATATTTTCTTCCGAAGCCACCACGGCGAGTAGCAACGGGCGTCCTTCATAGGTTTTTCCATACTCCTTCAGGCTTACATTTCGCGAGGCAGAGGCTAAATACTTAAAATAATCTACCACGCGATAGTGGGGCGTAAACTGTTCTCCGGCTTGATAGCCGAGAAACTCAGCAGGAGACTGAATAGGCTGAGCCTGTACAAAAAAGATCCCCGCATGTAAAATACAGAGTATAAGAAATAGCTTTTTCACTAAAATATCATTTGTCTTTAATGGGAATGAATCAAGCTGAATTCCCGATTTTCAGTAGCATTGCTTGTTTTGCAGCGGCATAATAGGGATCAGACTCTAAGTTAATATCTTTGTAGGCGATAAGCTCATACTGATTTCGCTTTCCTAATCTACGCATCAAGATAGCTTAAAACCAAATGGCACGGGATATACGCTACAAAAATATTAACATTGTACAGTCATTTTTATGAAGACAGCAGAACTATACGAGCTCTTTCTCAAGCATCCTGTGATTTGCACTGATACTCGTAAAATTACGGATTCCTGTCTTTTCTTCGCCTTAAAAGGTGAGAGCTTCGATGCGAACGAGTTTGCAGAAAAAGCCATCGCATCAGGTGCAGCATTTGCCGTCATTGATAATCCTGCATTAGCATTAGATGAACGCTATATCCGGGTTGACAACGTACTCGAAACACTTCAGTCGCTGGCAACTTTTCATCGAAAACAATTAAAGATTCCCGTAATTGCGATAACCGGCAGTAACGGAAAAACAACGACTAAAGAGCTGCTAAAATCTGTATTATCGCAACAATTCAACGTCTTTGCCACCGAAGGCAATCTTAATAACCACATCGGGGTACCCCTGACTCTCTTATCCATTAGCCCGGCAGTCGAGCTTGCTATCGTGGAAATGGGTGCCAATCACAAGGAAGAAATCAGGTTTCTATGTGGTATTGCCCAGCCGGATTTCGGACTCATTACCAATATCGGCAAAGCACACCTAGAGGGTTTTGGCGGTATTGAAGGCGTCAGGTCAGCAAAGGGGGAACTTTATGAATACCTGGCCGCTTCGAACGGTACTGTGTTTATCAACAAGGACAATGCTGTGCTGGTGGATATGGCTGATCAGCGAAAGGTAACGAAGATGGTTGGATATGGCCGGACTGATGATAATTTCGTATCCGGTGATCTTTTTCAAAGTATACCTACGCTAACCTTAAGCTGGCAATCCCGGCTTCAAAGTCTAAAGGGTAATAGCAATAAAGCGGTATCGCAGCTTCCGGGCATCTACAATTTTGAGAATATACTGGCAGCCATCTGTATTGGAAGTTATTTTGAGCTAAGTCCTGATCAGATAAACCGGGGTATAAACGCTTATCAGCCAAAAAATAGTCGTTCGCAGATTCTTAAGACCAACCATAATACAGTGATCTGCGACTATTACAACGCAAACCCCAGTAGTATGGCTGTCGCACTGGATAATCTCGAAGCAAGCCCCGGGGAAACCAAGGCCTTAATCCTGGGCGATATGTTTGAACTCGGCGTAGCGGCTGCAGCAGAACACCGCACTATCCTCGAAAAAGCAATGCGTTCGAGCGCGGGGAGGAAGATTTTTATCGGTAAAGAATTCTTGGGTGCTCAAAAGGGAGCAGATGCTGAGTTTTATAATAACACCGCTGCCGCGATGGAGGCTTTGAAGAAAAAACCGATAAAAGATTCAATGATCTTATTAAAAGGCTCGCGGGGAATGCAGCTCGAAACGCTTTTAGGCCTGCTTTAATTATCGTTGTCCTCGGTCTTCCTCAGTTTTTTCTTATATTTCTGCAATATAAAAACCAAAAGCCCGCACCCGATTGAAAAAAGATAAAGCGGATGTTCAGGGTTTAGCAGCAATACGGAAGTAAGGCAGAATATAATCAGGAAAACTGTCAGAAACGTGAAATATGAGCTTAGAATAAATTTCTTAAAGGAGTTCATTTCCCATATGCCCTTTCGATTCTTATACCAGCGTCGGTTACATATTCGAGGGGATTATCACGCATATTCTGTTCCAGCTCGATCATGTATTTACCTTCCACAGGGAATTTATAATTCCTCTTGAAAGGTATTTGATAACTATACAAATTACCTGACCCGCTACCCAACCACTGGCCATCGGGCAGTGCCAGCTTAAACTCCCTGCGTTCGGTGGTTCTTTTTCCTTCGGGTGAGATAAAATGAATAAGAATAAAAATATTAGAATATTTATAGTCAGAAGTATGCCTAAGATTAAAATAGAGGTTATAGCGAATATCCGCATTTTCTATATTTACCGGGATCTGCACCTTTTCTACATAACTCCAGTTTCGCCCGGGTAAAACAAAATTATCATCCACCAGTGTTTGAGTGTCCGTGCAGGCCTGAATGACGCCAATTATCATCAGAAACAGCCAATATCGGGTAATCCTCCGTTTCATGCCTGTTCCGAAGGTCTCTCGCGGTTATTATTGCGCCGGTTCTTTCTGGACTTATTATTCCTATTCGGTCCCTTGCGTGCGGGCTGGCCGTCCGCCTTCTTACCAGCTTGCGGGTTGATGGTTTTCGCCTCTACAGGAGGAGATGTAGGCCTTGGGTTAGGATTGTCGTCTGCACCGGCAGCATTCGTTTTCGACTTATTTTTATTCTTCCGGTTATTCTTTTTGCCGCGGCTATTTTTATTATCCAGTCTGGTCAAACTATCCTGGCCAACTACGTTTTCATAATCAAACACCTTTGGTGGTACAACAGCCGGGATCGCCTCTTCCTCTTTAAGATATTCCGGCTTCACCCCCTGTCTATTTAGCTTTTGGACTTCTTTAACTCTGTCAATATTCAGCGCTATCCAGTTCTCATCATTAGGATAGCTGAACCACATCATCTTTTTAAAGATATCGGTTTTCTGGTGACGAACGGTGCCGGTACGGGTCTCGAGATACTGTACGTTATCTGGAATATCCTTGAGCGCGTCCATATAAGTATCCAGCTCATAATTAAGACAGCACTTAAGTTTGCCGCACTGGCCGGCAAGCTTCAGAGTGTTAAGAGACAGATTCTGGTATCTTGCCGCCGAAGTAGAGACGGTTTTAAAGTCAGTCAGCCAGGTTGAACAGCATAACTCTCTGCCGCAGGAGCCGATACCGCCAAGCCTGCTGGCTTCCTGGCGCATTCCTATTTGACGCATCTCGATACGGATGCGAAAAGTCTCTGCCATTTTCTTAATTAGCTCCCGGAAATCTACTCTCCCCTCAGCGGTATAGTAAAATGTCGCTTTGGTACGATCGCCCTGGTAATCCACGTCGCTCAATTTCATCGCCAGGCCGAGCTCCTTGGCTAAGACCCTGGATTTATGCATGGTTTCAAATTCCAGTTCTTTGGCGATCTTCCATTTTTCGACATCCGCGGGAGTAGCTTTGCGATATATCTTCTTCACCACATCTTCCGTACGTACATGCCTTTTTTTAAGTTGCATACGCACTAATTCCCCGGTTAAAGAAACATGACCGATGTCATAACCACCCGTCGTGGTTTCAACGGCAACCAACTCACCCAATTCAAGATAAAGGTTTTCTGTATTCAGAAAAAACTCCTTTCTGGAGCCCTTAAACTTTATTTCAATTATATTAAATGGCTGATAATTAGCCGGCATGTCCATATCAGACAACCAGTCATATACATCAAGCTTACTGCAACCATTGGTAAGACAGGTGCCATTATTCTTGCACCCTGCTGGGGCACATCCTCCCCCGGTTGAACAACTTCCACATCCCATATCTAATTCAGTATATATTGAGTCCCTGCCGGGAGCGTATTAAACTTTAAAATCTTAACGAATTGTAAAGATACATCTAAAAATAAAATTTTGGGGTTTGCATTCCGCTCAATATGATAATGTGCTTTTTCGAGCTCATTGACCAGCGCCTCTGCTTTTGCCAAATCCAGCTGCCTGCTAAAATTCGTTACAAAATCCAGCTCGGTCTGCGGCAGATAAACCAGATCTTTAGCTCCACAAATCACCAGGATACATTCGCGGATGATACTTATGCCGTACCTGAGGAGGTTCTTCTGACTCTCACGGCCGATCTTCGATATTTCATCTGCAAAGCTAATAATCGGTCCGCCTTTATCCGCAAACGTAATCCGCATCCACTCGGAGAACATTTTGAATTTGTCGTTTTCATCTTCCCTCATAAAGATCAGGGCGGTCTGCAGGCTCCCCTCACCGAGATAGGCCGCCTGTGCGGCCTTGTCTTCTGATACATTATATGCATTAAGCAGATAATCCCTTATCTCTTCCTGACTTAACGCAGGTATCTTAACCAACTGGGTTCTGGAAATAATAGTATTTAAAAGCTGCTCCTGATTCTCTGCCACAAGAATGATGAGCGTTTTATCAGCAGGCTCTTCAAATGTTTTGAGCAAACGGTTACCCTCTTGTTTAAGGTATTCGGGAAGCCATACAATCATTACCTTATATTCTGATTCAAAAGGCTTTAACGACAGCCGCTGCAGGATATTCATGCACTCTGCCTTATTAATATTCGGTTGTTTATTCTGTGCATTTAACCGTTCACGCCATTCATCGAGATTAAAATACGGATTAGTAAGCACCTGGTCACGCCACTGCTCCAGGTCGGGCAGAGCATCTTCCTTTTCGCCTCCGCGAAAAAAGGGGTAAGAAAAATGGAGATCGGGATGAATAAGTCTTCCGTATTTTCTACAGGAAGGACATTCTCCGCAGCTATCATCATTCAGGCGCGCAGTACAGGAAACGTATTGTCCGTATGCTATCGCCAAGGCTAAGCTACCCGACCCCTCAGGCCCCAGAAACAGTTGAGTATGGCTTACCCGGTTTTCTTTTACCGTCCTTATCAAATGCGCTTTTAATTCCCGATGGCCTACGATGTCCCTGAACTGCATGGTGCAAAATAACAAAATTTACATTTTTATGCCACATAATTAACGGTTTGCCATACTGGCAATCGTCATTTACAAGAAACTGGCTCACCGCCATGGCAGAATGTTATTTCCAATATTCCGGGAGCTTATAGCTTAATAGACAAGACTATCCATAAAAAAATAGAACTTTTATTATACTTTTGCGACTGAAATGTCCTTCGGTTTGTTGAAACAGCTACCTTATTACCTAATTTGCATCGCCTTCCTTGCATTTGGCTCTTGCGAATCGGCGATAATAGAGAATCCGGATCATCCTGATCATTTTAATGGAGTATTTGATATCGCCAATCGTCTGGTCTTTGAGAATAATCCTAAACGGGCTATTCACATTGTAGATTCCTCCTATCAGGCATTCGATAATCCTGGCCCTGGCGATGTCTGGCGTCGATATCGCTTTATGGCTAACTATTGTTTTTCAAAAAAGGAAGATCTCCAGGCAGCCATGATTTACGCCGATAGTATGGAAGTCATACTGGCGGGAATGGAAAGCAAATATCCCCGCCAATATCTGGAAAGTCTACTTACGCAAGGTGATATTTTCATTGCGATGAATGATTTCAGATCGTCCCTCGAATTGTATTATAAAGGTGCCGAATTTGCGTCTGCAAATCTGGACAGCTGTGATTATGTAGGGCTAAGCGCCAGGCAGGGTTCTGTTAGATACAAGCAGGGGAAATACGAGGAAGCAATAGATTACTTTAAACGCGCAGCGAAAGAATTCAATGGCTGCAAAATTAGTAAAGGCTATTATGACGATGTAATTATCCCCCAAAGCGGTTACAACACCATAGCTTTGGCCTATGAAAAACTGGGAGTACCTGATAGCGCCATCCATTACTATAACGAAGCTCTGCAGTTTATTGATCATTCAGCTCCCCGGTATCCGGAAGAAACCCGGTCTATGCAAAATGCCCGTGGTGTTATTTACGGTAATCTCGGGGGTACTTATTTTCTCGCCGGAAAAAATCGGGAAGCTGAAGAATTCCTGAAAAAAAGCATTGAAATAAACGGACCAAATGGTTTCAGGGACAGGGATGCGATTACAGCTTGTGTCAAGCTTAGCACACTCTATCTCTCCGAGTCGAGGATCAAAGAGGCTGGTGCGCTTATCAGCGATTTTGAGGAAATGTCCAGCGACGGCACCGATGAAATAAAAATGAAATGGCTCAAGCAAAAGTTGGATTATTTTGATAAGCAGGGCGACCTGGAAAATGCGTATAAGCATGCCATTCTTTACCATACTGCAAAGGACAGGTTTGATGATACTCTAAGCCAGCTGAAGCAAATAGACTTCAATTCACAAACTCAGAATTTAGAGCAGCGTTATGCACTCGAAAAGTTAAAAAGCAACGATCAGATGAAGAGTCTCTATCTCTTTGTCACTATTGTTTTCCTGAGTATGACTTCACTTATCGCGTTTATTCTGTTAAAGAATGGCAAACGTTCAAAAAAACTTATTACCGAGCTCAGAAAGGTCAACCTTAAAGCTGCTGAACAAAACAAAGAGCTGCATATTTCCCTGAGATTGCTGGAAAAAAGCCAGGAAGAGAATACCCGAATGTTAAAAATAGTTGCCCACGACCTTCGCAATCCGATAGGGGGAATACAGGGTATCTCAGATATTATGCTCGATGACAAGCGCATCACCGCAGAACAGCAGGAAATGATCCGCATGATCCGCACAGCCGCAGTAAATTCATTGGAGTTGATCAATGATCTCATGCTTACCAATACCAGGCAGGAAGACCTTCAAAGAGAGGCGGTCGATCTGTTTGTCGTCATAAACTATTGCGTAGATATGCTGAGACCGGCTGCTCTTGCCAAGAATCAGGAGATCATTGTAGATGCAGATCATGTAGTGACCCAGGTCAGTCGTGAAAAGATGTGGCGGGTTATCAGTAATCTGATTGGCAACGCTATCAAATTCAGTCAGCAGGACGGCGCCATTCATATTAATCTAAAAAGTACGGATCAGAAGGTATTAATTAGCGTTACAGATAATGGTATCGGCATTCCCGATGACGTGAAAGACATGATTTTCAACCTATTTACCTCCGCAAAAAGATCAGGCACATCCGGTGAGCAGTCTTTTGGCCTCGGTTTAGCTATTTCTAAGCAAATAGTGGAAGCGCATGGCGGTAAAATCTGGTTTGAAAGCATTGAGAACCAGGGAACTACATTTTATATTGAACTTCCTCTAATATAATCTTCACTATAAGTTATATTTATATACCCGTAGGAAATAATGAGGATAATTGCTTTTGATTATGGAACAAAACGCATTGGCATAGCGGTAACAGACCCCCTGCAGATCATCGCTACAGGATTAAATACCGTACACCCGAAAGATATCATCGACTTTCTTAAAAAATATCTGGAGACCGAAACTGCCGAGTTGTTTGTTGTAGGCGAGCCCAGGCAGATGGATGGCAGTCCTTCCCAATCAGCACCTCATATAAAAGGTTTCATTAAAACCCTAAAAACGCATTTTCCGAATATTCCTATTGTGAGGATGGACGAGCGTTTTACGTCAAAGATGGCCGCAGCCGTCATTGCTCAAAGCGGTTTTAAAAAATCCGAGAGACGGAATAAAGAACGGCTTGACACTATCTCTGCAACCATTATACTTCAATCTTTCCTGGAGAGTAAAAAATAGTATCCGACGCTCTGACTCTTAATCGGGAATTCAAAATCAGTATCTTTGGCTATGGATCTAACTAGTGAGGTGCTTAAAGAATACCTATTCGCATGTTGCGACGAGGAGGATGAACTTCTCAAAAGTATCGATCGGGAAACCAACCTTAAAGTTACCATGCCCCGCATGCTTTCAGGACATTATCAGGGTCGTGTGTTGAGTATGCTGAGTAAAATGATTCACCCGGGTAAAATATTGGAAATAGGAACTTTCACAGGCTATGCTACGCTATGCCTGGCCGAAGGTTTAAAAGACGACGGGATCATCCATACCATCGATATTAACGAGGAGCTTGAAGAAATGGTGAGAGCAAATTTTAGCAAATCCCCCTTGAATGATAAGATAATCTATCACCTCGGCGACGCCACTCAGATAATCCCCACGCTGGACGATAGTTTTGATCTCGTATTTATTGACGCCGATAAAAAAAATAACATAAGCTATTATAATCTGATGATGGATAAATTGAAGCCCGGAGGGATTATAATTGTCGATAATGTGCTATGGAGCGGTAAAGTTGTCGCTAAAGAACACGATCAGAACACCAGGTTAATTGCTAATTTCAATGACACGGTAACAAACGATCGAAGAGTTGAAAAATTAATACTCCCGGTAAGAGATGGACTATTCCTGATAAGAAAGAAGTAAAACAATCGTTTCGGTTATAAAAATTAATGTCCCTACCAATTATGAGGCTCGTATTTGTCATTCTGATTTTAGTTAGCCTGTTCAACAGCGCCTGCAGTACCCGTCGAGAGACTGGCAAACATGTGAAGCCTCCGGCGTCGTCTGCTCAACAACCGATTAAGACAATAAAGAGCAACACGCTGCTGAATAAGTCGTCGGCAGATGAGTATATAGAAAGATTCAGAGCCATAGCAGTGCAAGAAATGAATAGCAACGGCATACCTGCAAGCATCACACTAGCTCAGGGAATTTTGGAATCGGGAAGTGGTAACAGCAGTCTTGCCAGAGAGGCGAATAATCATTTTGGAATTAAATGTACTACCGAATGGAAGGGCAAAACCATTCTTAAGGACGATGATCAGAAAGATGATTGCTTCAGGGTTTATTCATCCCCCGATGAATCATTCCGCGATCATTCGGAGTTTCTGAAACGAAAACGCTATGCGCCGCTTTTCGAACTGGACAAAAATGATTACCGGGGATGGGCAAAAGGGCTGAAGGAAGCAGGATACGCCACTAACCCCAGATATGCGGAACTCCTTATCTCTCTGATTGAAAGATACGATCTGGCCCGCTACGACCGGAAGGAGGGACAGATAGAAAAAATCAAACGCGAAGATAAAGTGCTTGCTGAAATAACTCATGGAATCCCGGAGGAAGAGACAAAAAAACCAATCAAAGCTCCCGTTACAATGACAATTTACGAGGTAAAGTCGGGGGATACCCTGGATTCAGTTGCAAGTCGCTTTGCTTTAAGCGTAGCGGATCTTAAAATATTGAACGACCTCGGTACATCTAACCTCAACCCGGGCCAGTTATTGCTCGTTTCAAAGTAATTATTAAAATTGTTAAAACTGAATACCCTTACACGGGAAACATGTAGTTTTACTGCCCTTGAAAAGAATTATATATATCCTTGTCCTATTACTCGCATACTCTGGAAAACTGTGTGCTCAGGAGAATAATACTATTCAGGGTATTGTTTTCGACGCAGACAGCAGGCAACGCCTCACCCGAGTTTATATTTTTAACCTGAATAGCGGGCAGGGGTTCTACAATAATACTAAAGGTGAATTTAAGACGACAGCAAAGGAAGGGGATGTGCTCGTTGCTGCATTACAGGGTTACGGCGTAGACACCATTAGTATAAAATCTGAAAGCACCATTCTATTTTATCTTCGAAGAAATAGTATACAGCTTGATGAGGTGGTGATACGGGATAGCATCGGGACACCCCATGACCGACTTAAGAGCACCCAGGAAGAGTATAAAACGGCCTACTCCCGGGGTACTGTCAAAGATGTGCTCACTATAGGAAAAGAGGACGGCAGGGCGGGAGTTGGCTTAAGCATAGATGCGCTCTATAGTCTGTTAAGCAAGGAAGGGAGAAATGCCAGAATGCTTCAGAAGATTATCGAGCGCGATTACCGAAATGCGATGATCGACTATCGGTTTACCAACAGCCTGGTCAGTAAAGTAACCGGTTTGAGCGGGGAAAAACTGACTGATTTTAGGCAGCAGTATAGGCCAGGGTATTATTTTGTGCTCGAAGCGAGTGATTATGAACTGATTAGATATATACAGAGATCGTTCCAGGCATACCTCGAAGACCCCGCTGCCCTGCGCTTACCGAGTCTGAAAACAAGTATGCCATGAAACAACTCGTATCAGTGACAACATATATGGCCGCTTCAAATTGGCAAAAGGCAAAAATATCTCGCTAATCACCTCATTTTTCATTTTCTTTGCTAAATGTATATCCGCTGTCTGTCCATACTACTCATAATTATCTCCCAGGCTTCAGTTCTGTATGCACAGCAAACTGAAAATGAAGCCGATACCACTCTAATCAAAGAACTTAAGCAATTTCCCAAAAAAAATGCACTTCCGGTACGGCGGCCAATACTCTTCCCTGAAACCGTCACTATCACAGCACCTGCCACACTCAAGTTAGCAGTTAACTACTGGCGAGATTGGGTGACCTTTGGTGTAAATGTGAACCAGGCCGCTTTCAGCGATAATTGGGGAGGCGGAGGAGTAAACTCGCTCGCTGTGGGGGGGAAATTTTCATACAAAACGGACTATACTAAAGACGATAAAAACTTTGCGTCGGAATTATTACTACAGTATGGAAAATTAAAAAATAAAAACCAGCTATCCCGCAAAACTGCAGATCGTATCTTTTGGGATAATAAAGTAGCTCTCAAACTATCTAAGAGCTGGTATTTCTTTGGATCTCTGAACTTCGAGTCGCAGTTTGACCGCGGTTATTCTTTTTCCAAAAATGCACAGGGTAATGAAGTACGCAACCTTCTGTCCAACTTTATGGCACCGGGCTACCTGACAGAATCGCTGGGTTTTGAATATAAGCCCGTCAAATATTTCTATCTCCGCATCGGTACGGGTACCGCCAGACAGACTTTCGTTGTCGATACCACCCTGTACAAAACAAACCCGAAGAATTTCGGGGTTGAACACGGTGAAAGCTTTAGGAACGAGCTGGCTTTCCAGCTTGTCGCGTCTATCGACAGAGATATTGCCAAGAACCTAAACCTGAAAAGCAGATATACCCTGTTTGCCAATTATGAAAAGCTGAAGAATATTGATAATCGTCTTGACGTAACGCTAACGGCACAAGTCAACCGACTGATCAATGTCTCCGTTGCGGGTGTGGTTTTATATGATGATGATACCGCCGACAAGATTCAGGCAAGTCAGGCCTTATCACTGGGACTAACTTATAAGTTCCCCAGATAACGCATTCATCAGCCCTGATTCTACGAGGTATCTTGAATCTTCATATTACGTTTATCCTCCAAAAATAATAACTTTGCCTAGCTAAAAGCCGATCAATAACATGTTTGAAAATCTACAGGACAAGCTCGACAGGGCATTTAAGGTACTCAAGGGACAGGGAAGTATTACCGAAATAAACGTGGCGGAAACCATGAAAGAGATTCGCAAAGCTCTTCTGGATGCCGACGTAAACTATAAAACGGCCAAAGCTTTTACCGATCAGGTAAGAGAAAAAGCGCTAGGTCAGAATGTATTAACCGCTGTATCTCCGGGACAACTCCTCACCAAGCTCATGAATGATGAGCTGGCAGAGCTGATGGGCGGTTCTGTGGAAGAATTGGCCATCTCGGCGAATCCTGCTATTATACTAATCGCAGGCCTGAATGGCGCGGGTAAGACTACATTCTCAGGCAAATTGGCTAATTATCTTTCCAGCAAGAAGGGCAAAAAGCCCTTGTTGGTGGCGGGCGACGTATACCGCCCGGCAGCGATAGACCAGCTGGAGGTTCTGGGCAGCCAGATCAATGTTCCGGTTTATACCGACCGGGAATCCAAAGATCCGGTGGGGATTGCCCTGGCGGGGATTGCGGAAGCAAAAAAGAACGGCCAAAACGTAGTGATCATCGATACGGCAGGCCGTCTGGCCATTGATGAGGAGATGATGAACGAAATTGCTGCGGTAAAAGCCAATACCCGTCCTCATGAAATCCTGTTCGTGGTGGATGCCATGACCGGACAGGATGCAGTAAACACGGCAAAAGCTTTTAATGACCGGCTTGACTTTACCGGAGTTGTGCTTACCAAGCTAGATGGTGATACCCGCGGTGGTGCGGCGTTATCGATCAAATCTGTGGTCAACAAGCCGATTAAATTCATCGGTACCGGCGAAAAGATGGAGGCCCTGGACGTGTTCTACCCCGACAGGATGGCCTCCAGAATTTTGGGAATGGGCGACGTTGTCTCTCTGGTCGAACGGGCGCAACAGCAGTTCGACGAGAAGGAAACTGCCGAACTACAAAA
>CAZFQV010000001.1:15218-24479 GCA_964521175.1 uncultured Sphingobacterium sp. | reverse complement strand
TCCCGCTCTTAATCAGTCAGACGGTATTCATCCAACAGCAGAAGGACATAGAATATTGGCTGAAAATGTTTGGGTTGTGCTGAAAGATCTTCTATAAAAGAGAAAACCCCTTACCAGTGGGGTTTTCTCGACCAACTAAACTAAAATTAGATTTGCATCATTCATTGCTATCCATATCCGCCTGAACATTTCTGTCAGGAGCTTTCTTTCATGCAATGATTCCTTTTAAAATTTGTACGACCAACCAGGGGGTTTACTTATTCTCTTCCGACTATTTAGACGAAAAATAAACGGAAGAGTTACAGCTAATAAGTTTTTTAACGATCCTTTTATATGGTCGAAGAACGGGGCGCGGTAATTTCAATCAGCGAGGCGGGGAAATTAATTACAAAACTAGTTCCTTCGTTAATGCGGGAATGAATGCTGAGCGTGATCTGATGGTAATCGGCAATGCTTTTAACAATGGCGAGGCCCAGACCGTAGCCGCCAGACTCATCGGTCTGATTAGATTTTTTAAAGCGGTTAAAGATGGTGGCAATATCTTCCGCGGGCATTCCAATGCCGGTGTCTATGATACTTATACTATATGATCGATCGATATTGAACTGACCGGTGATCCTGATCGAACCGTGTTTCTTATTATATCTTATCGCATTATTAATAAGGTTATACAGCATCTGAAATATGAGATCGCGGTTGATATTTATCAGCGGCACTTCGTCCCGGATTTCGAGCTGCAGGCTGATCTCCTTTTCGAGGAGGCGATGACCAATTTCCTCCAGGACATCGTCGAAAAGCTCCGTTAATCCAACCCTTGTATTTTTGCTAAACTGGTCGTTTTCTATCCGGGATATCAACAACAGGGAGTGAACGATACGCTTTAAACGATTAAGCGTGCGTTGCATCCCAATTAAATGCTCCTGCACCATTTCTGCCAGATCGGGCTCGCCCATAAGATTTTCGATCTTATTCTGTAATATACTAATAGATGTCATGAGCTCATGAGAGGCATTTGCAGTAAATTCACGCTCCTTTTCGAAAGCTTCATGTATCTGCTGCATTAAATTTATCAAAGATGTATCCAGATAACTGAAATCGGTCGTCGTGGTATGTATGGGTTCAGAGTTTTCATTAAATGGAAATCTGCGGTTACTGATCTTAGTACGGATGATCTTTCCTAACGGCTGCAACAGGATGCGGGTATAAGAAAGATCGATTAAAAGAGTGAGGAGAATCAGGGCCAGCAGCACATAGGTTGCAATCTTTTGCAGTGGACGGTTATACTGATCAATGGTAGCAATGGTTTTGCCCACCTCCATCATGTATCGTTTATTATCGGCTGAAAATGTGTAAGTTAAGACCCTGTAGCTTAGAGTATCCTGCTCGATTATACGCTCGTCGGTATAAATTGTGTCGATGCTGGTTTCTTTAGCTACCGACTCAAGAGAAATATACTCCTCTTTAAGCATAGTATAACTTCCATAGCTATCTTCGCCACGGAGGTAAGTATTAACACCATTTTCAGCGACTACATCCAAGACCTTCTGCTTTTGCTGTTGCAGATAAGTATCGGTATAAGTACGGGCAATCCCTCCAATCAAATAAGGTAAGGTTAGCACGAAAAGCAAAACTATTGCAAGTTTTGACAGGGTAATAAACAAGGTGAGCTTGTTGATGAGTTTCACTGGTTTTTTCTTATTTTATACCCTACTCCTCTCACTGTTTCCAGCCATTCGACAGAAGCATGTGCATTTAATTTCTTACGAATGTTCTTGATATGAACGTCAATATAATTCGAATCGTAATCGTCATCAGTAAAACTTCCCCAGATATGTTCGCTGAGTTGCATTCTGGTTAAGACCCGGTTTTTATGAAGGAGCAGATAGCTTAGCAGATCAAATTCTTTACGGGTAAGCTCTATTTCTTTTTGATCATGACTTACCGTCCTTTTCTGCAAGTCGACGGTAAACGCTCCCAACTCGATCTCTTGAGTGTTGACATTGAATTTTCTTCTGGAGATCGCCTGCATTCGCGATTGAAGTTCGAGTAATGAAAAAGGTTTAGGTAGATAATCGTCTGCGCCCAGATCCAGTCCAATGATACGGTCTTCAATATTCCCTCTGGCAGTAAGAATAATATATGCCGCATCAGGGTTCAGCTTTTTGGCTTCCTGCAACACTTTAAGCCCGTCCAGGTCGGGCAAGCCGAGGTCTAGCAAAACGAAATCATAAGGATTTATCCCCAAGAGTTCAAGTGCTTTACCCGCAGTATGCGCAAGATCGCAGATATAAAAAGCTTTTTTCAGAAAGGCCTCTACTTCATAAGCGAGAGTCTTTTCATCTTCTATGAGTAGAACTTTCAAATCTGGTGAGAATATAGTATTACATACCCGGAGGCGAAGATCTTCTGATCTTTACCCCCTCCGGGACAGGCTGAGGTTTTAATTTTGGCACAGAACGGGGAACCTGCTTAATAGAGCGTCTATCAATATTTCTGATTCTGTCGTCCTGAGTTTCCCGGGGAGGCCTCTCGACGGGTACTGGCGCTTTTTCCGGCGGTCTTCTTTTTAGAGCAACCGAATCCTGAAATGAAAACCTGTCTGATTTATATTCGCTTATGAACGAATAAGTCTCCGAACCGGCTTCAGTGGCCCGGGATCGAAATGGGAATAAACAGGCCATAATGCCTATGAAAAAAATTATACGATAGAAAAATAATGACCTCATTTAAAGTAAAAATAATGAATATTCTGCACTTAAGCACAATCGTCCGCTGCGCCCCCGTTCGTTCTCCCTCTGACTCCGAAGCCCCGGCAATACCTTAATTATATACGGAAAATCCGACTAAAGGATCAGAGATTTTCAAAAATATGTGAACCTGCAATGATAATAGATATAGATTTATCCTTTTATTTCCAGCGTTTCAAAGGAAAAAGCCTCCTTCACAGGTCGAATCGGTTTTTGGTAAGCCTCACTGAGTACCTTCACGAAACATCCCCCATAATAAAATATCAGTGCGGAATAAAATACGAATAGCATAATTAGAACAGTCGCACCTGAGGCTCCATAAAGCAAACTAATATTGCTGTTGATTAGCAACACTCCGAGTACCCATTTTCCGATAGTAAAGAGGATGGCTGTAAAAAATCCACCTGCCAGAGCAATCTTCCATTCAGGCCTGCCAGCAGTCAGAAACCTGAAAAGGCAAGTAAACCAAATACAAACGAAAACAACAAATATCAATTCATTTAATATTTTATTGAGCCGATCTCCGCCACTGCCCCAAATAGTATCAATATAATTTCCTAACACTGCCTGAACACCTTCCATAAATAATCCAGCAAAGAACAATACTCCTGCGATGAAAATTATAAAGAGCGACCGAATGCGGTATTTAAGGCGGAACACAAATCCGGAATGGGGTCTTATTTTTATCTCCCAAATCTGACCCAAGGAGTTTTTAATCACATCAAACAGCGTGGTGGCTACAAACATCAAAAAGATAAAACCAAAGAAAGTGACATACCAATCGCGGCTCAGGCCACTAACCGCATCCAGAGTAACTTCAACCTGCCGGGCACTCTTAGTTCCCAGGATATGTGCCAGTCTTTCAATTAGGGCAGAGCTAAACTTATTGGGATCCACAAAAATCCGAAAAAACTGAGTAGAAATAATCAGTATAGGAGGTAGGGCAAAAGTAGCAAAGAACGCAGTGGCAGCTGCCATACGCAAAGGGTCATTTTTTTTTAACACTGATAATGACTTCGTCATCAGCGCTGCCAGTACACCGAGATTCTGAATAAAGCTCCGCCTTTTTTCTATTTTTTTAACCAAGCTATAAAGTTAATTATCTTAACGGTTCAAACCTCATCCTCCTAAGGATTATTGCTTTATTAACTTTAAAAGCAACTCAGGCTCGTTGGTGGTAATGAAATCTATCTTCTTATCCAGAAACCACTTCAACATTTCAGGGTCATTCACTGTCCAGGCGTTTAGGGTAAGCCTCATTTGCTTTGCCTCATCGATCCAGCCCTCATTTTTCTTAAGCACGTTAAAATGATAGTCCAGGCCCCACAGCTTATCTGCCGCCAGGGCAGTCGGAGATTTATCTCCGTTAAGGTAGGCTACTCTAACGAAAGGATCGAGTCGTAGTAATTCCAGGCAGATATTGTAATCAAAGCTGATATAATCAACCCAAGCCTGTGCTTTAAGCTCTTTTACCAGCGCCTCAACCTTTCTGGTCATCTGCAAGGCTCTTTCGATATTTATAGTTGGCTTAATCTCCAACACCAATTTAGTGGTATTCTGCTTCAGGCCTTCTCTGAGATACTCTTCCAACGTAGGTAAACTTTCTCCGTTAGAAAGTTTCATCGCTTTTAGCTCTGAAGAATGAATGGAGGCAATCTTCTTATTCTCAATAGCATCGTCGTGATGAATGAACAATACTGAATCAGCCGACATATGTACGTCAAACTCGCTGCCCTGACATCCTAACTCTATAGCATGTTGGAGCGATGAAATGGAATTTTCTGCCGCCCCGGTATTCTTCCAGGCGCCTCGATGGGCGATAACCTTATTCTGAGCAAACTGGTCTTTCACAATACGAAAACGCCCCAAAACCTTTCCAATACTGCTGTCAATAGCTTCTATATCAATGTCATACCATTTTTCTGCGGCACTTATCAGATTATTCTTAATTGATAAGTTATTCCCCTTCAGTACAAACAAATGGGCATTTCTCCCTTTCAGCCTGAACGTTGCAGGCCGACCCGAATTGAGATTGAGTGTACCAATCTTCGAATTCCCTTTCGAAAAAGTATGACCACTTAATAAGATGGATGGGGATTGCTGCCCAACTGCCACGATAGAGATTAGGATTAGCATAAATAATACGCTCAAGATTGTGAATGGCTTCATCTATTGTCCCAGATTGTTGTCAAAATAATGCTGCATGCAATAAAAGTAAAAAATGTTGACGTAATACACGACTAGAATAAGTTTGGCATGAATTCAGCGTTAAGATACGGTATGAAAAAGTTACTAGCCATATCTGTCGCCGCCATCCTTCTCTCAGGATGTGGGTTAAATAAGCAAGCGCGTCTGATTGAAGCACTTGAGAAATGCACCTATGAGATCGTATCTGCCGATAGCGTTTATCTTGCGGGAAGGGATATAAGTGGTCTTATCAGGAATAAGAGCGTTGAGCTCAACAATATTTCGGGATTGGCACTTGCCATATTCCGGAAAAATATACCTCTCCAGGCAACCGTGAACCTCAAAATTGATAATCCTACTTCTAACCTCGCAGCAATCAATCAGTTTGAGTATATCGTACTAATTAAGAGTCAGGAAATTGCGCGTGGCTTCGTAACTGAACGAGTCAGCATAATACCGAATGGCAGCACAATTGTACCGGTGAGGGTTAACTCAAATATATACAGGTTCCTCGCCAACGGAAAAACCATGCAAGAGGTACTGGATTTCCTGAAGGGAGGCGAAAACGGAGCCCCTGAAAAGAAAGGATTGGTAACGATCAAGTTCAAGCCGACCATCGAGGTCGGGAATAAGCTCATCAAATATCCCGGCTACATCACGATCAATAAGGAAGTTAGCAGTAAGATTCTTTTCTAAAACCTAATCCTCTAAAATCTAAAATAGGATTACCCCAGCATTCCATCCTAGCCATCCTTTAACCTTGTTATTATAAGATCGGGCGCTATGCGGCGCGACAGCAAGCTTGTAACCATAAGCACTGGCACTAGCGGGGTCGCTATAATAAACAGAGTAAGAAGGACCGGCAAAGAAAGATATACCCCTGAGTAGTTTGACCTGCATATTTAACTGTGCTTTGGAAAGAAGGTTTGGATAATCCCAAACACCAAGATATAATCCTTGGGTAGAAAGTTCTGCTGATGCCGAAATACGTTTGGTAAATGTTCTGTCATGGCCGAAGCCAAAACCTGCAGAATATACTTTGTCTAACTCTGAAATATTTGCCGAAGCAATAAGCACAGTATAGAATTTCTGAGTGCCCGTCTTGACGGCGAGTTGAGTATTGGAAATATCATTGGCGGAAATACTGATCTTGTGATAGCCCTTATTTACCCAGTTTACTAAACCAAGGCTGAAGCCTGATGAGGTATCGGCAAAATTGAACAAACCAATCTGCACTCCCTTCATCGTCTTTGAATAATTGAAAAGCCCCGCTATCTGTATACCGCTCATTTCTCTTCTAGCAATATTGATCAATCCTCCAACCTGAGCTCCCTGAAACTCCTTGGAAACATTTGCCAAACCAGCTACCTGGACTCCTGCCGAACTCCCTGATACCGTATTGATCAATCCTCCAACCTGCATGCCCTTAAAATCCCTGCGATCGTAATTAATCAGGCCGGCAGCCTGCCAGCCCCTTACATTATTTCTGACATCGTTCAGCAGTCCAACGACCTGCATTCCACTCACACTATCCAGGACGGAATTCACCAGCCCCGCCGCCTGGAAGCCGTTCACCGAGCCACCCACAATGTTTGCCAGTCCTCCGGCCTGAAAATACCGTACGTCCTCCTTGTTGATATTAAAAAGACCAGCCACCTCAATCCCATTTACGCCGGCGGTATAACCCCCGAATAGATTCAAAGAGGCCTTGTTAACCACTTGTGAACTGAACATTCCATGTGAACTGAACCCCGGCAAGAGCGATGCCTGAAAGGGACTGCTAGCCATAAATCCGGCGATGTTCAGACTCTGAATGCGCTGCTTCGCGGACACCATAAATCTACCAATGCCCAGACGCTCCACAATATTGGAGCCATAAGACCTTTCATCATCCTGATAAGTATAACCTTCCGGCTTAATCGTCACCGTCGACAGAAAACTCATGCTGGTATCCCGATAGGCTTCCTTGCTGACTGTAAGAATCACCGATTGAAAGTCGCCCCGAAGCCGCATCCTAAAATACCCTTTTTCATCAGTCAGGGTAGACGCCAGAAGTCTTCTTTCATAAACACTGGCATCCCCCACCGGAAGGCCCGTGCTCTCATCGAACACCCGGCCACTTATCAGGTAACGCCTTGAATCGGTCTTGATTAAATCGGGCTGAATGGAGAAATGCAGACTGGTAGATCTCAGGATGATATACTGGTCTCGTTCTCTATAATCTACCTTCCCCAAAAAAATCCGGTCAAGAATATCCCTGACGGTTTGGTTCCTGCTGCTGATGCTGACCAGACTGTCGCGGTTGAACACATCTCCGCTGTACGAGAAATAAAAACCGCCTGTTTTGCTAATTCTATCCAGCACTTCCCACAGAGGCTTTCCGGAAATTTCAAGCGAAATTCTCTTATTCAAATTTGGGCCGGGAGATAGTTCCGAAGCACGCAGAGCATTAAAATTAATACTGATAACGAAGAGAAAGGCAAGCTTGAATTTCATCATTCGACTATTTCAGAGTGATTCGCCCCTGTTCCTCAACGGCATTAACCTTGAAGGTCTCACATATTATTTGAATAATGTTACTAAGAGAATCGTCCTGGAACGTCGTAGTCAGCTTCTGGTCTCCTAAGCCAGGCTTGCCGATTACTATATCGGCACCGTATGCTTCGTTAAGGATTTCCACCACTCTCCGGAGAGGAGTCTGGTCAGCAATGAATAGCTTGCTTCGATAATAATTATACAGCCGGTCAGTATTTTTTTCCTTTTTCAACGCCCCACCCTCAGGCGTGACGGAAACCTTTTCACCCGGCCTGAGCTCTATCTCCTGGGCAGCTAAACTTACCTTCACCAGACCAGTTTCCACTATAACCTCCGTCTGACCCTTGATATGTTTTACATTGAAGGCTGTGCCCAGTACTTTTACCGTGATATCATCGGCTTCAATAATAAATGGTCTGGATTTATCCGGGCTTACATCAAAAAATACTTCTCCTCTATCGAGCTTTACCAGGCGATTCTCTCCTTTAAGACCTTTTTTATAGGTTAGAACGGTATTTTTATTTAGCGTTATATGCGAGCCGTCCGGAAGTACTTCGTTCCGTACTGTATTCCCGGCTTTGAGGGTGTCAAAATTATATTTCTGGTCATACAGGCTATAAGTTAACCAGCCCGTCACTGCGATGACAAATACGGCTGCAATGTTCAGCCATCTGCTGCGCCCGTTTATCCGGCGCAACGGCGAGCCATCTGCCTGAATTGAAGACATCCTGCCTTTGAATTTGGTCCAGGCCAGATCCGGATCTGACTGATTGGTAGATGCCAGTTTTTTACTGCTCTCCCAAATAAGCTCAAAACGCTCGTATTCCTTCCGGTTTTCCGAGCTCGCAGAGAGCCAGGCTTTTACCCTGGTGTCTTCTTCCGGATTAGCTTCCTTCAACAGAAATTTTATTAGCAGCTCATCATTCATTCCTGTTCCTCCTAGATTAAAAACTCACTATAATGCATAAGTATCAAAACTAGCGGCAAGAAATCCACGAGTTTAACTCTGAGAATCTTCAAGGCTTTTCCCATTTGGTTTTCAACAGTCTTAACCGAAAGGTTAAGTTCCTCGGCTATTTCCCGATACTTCAACTCTTCAAAGCGGCTCATCTGGAAAATGGTACGACACTGTTCAGGCAATTCGTTCAGCGCCGTTTGCAAACGGTCGCGGAGCTCTCCGTACGCCAGACCTTTTGAAGTATTGTCCGTATAATCTTCCATTGTAAAAACTGCATGCTCCCGGTACTTGGCCTTAATCTTTTGATGTTTAAGATAATTCAGGCATTCATTATGAACACATTTATACAGGTACGCTTTCAGAGACACCTGCACATTCAGCAGCTCTCTTCTCTCCCAGAACTTCATAAACAGATTTTGTATGATTTCTTCAGCATAACTGTCGTGGCTGAGCATCACGCTCGCATAGCAATGCAAAGCTTTAAAATAGGTTTTAAAAAGCTGTTCGAAAGCATCGTCGTCATACTCTCTCACCTGGGATATTACGGGTGCGCCGGCTGGTTCCACTCTTAAACGTTAGTCAAATATATCAGATATCACTGTCAAATTAGACTTTATACTCCGACAATTTGTTACACGTTACCTTCTCTCTAAGCAGCCCAAAAACCCGGCGTCATTTAGAATTTAATCACCCGTCCGCTACCGCTGATCTCTGAATCCAGTGTCGGATTGCCGGTATAATACACCTTTCCGCTACCGCTTATCCTAACTTTCAAAAAATCACTCACATTGAGTCTTAAATCGCTGCTGCCTGAGATCCTGATATCTCCCTTCC
>CAZFQV010000001.1:0-15208 GCA_964521175.1 uncultured Sphingobacterium sp. | reverse complement strand
GGAGATCTCGACATGTACTGCATCCGCATTAAAAGTATCTTTCACCTGCGTTTTTGAAGATCCGCTGATGCTCAGCCGGAAAAGATCCTGCGGTGGAAAATCTCCCGATATGGTAAGCCTACCGCTGCCGCTCATCCCAGCACTTCTGATGAGAGGCATAGTCACAAAAACTTCGACATCATCGTTACGCACACGTACAAACTCATAGCCCAGTTCGAGCACCCCATTGTGAATATTAGTCTCATATCTTGCGATAAGGTTGGCAGACCCTCTGAGCTCTACTCTATATTCATTCCCGTAGCTAATATTGATTGGATTTGAACCGCTACTGTGTACTCCGGTAAAATTGCCGGGTAAACGAACTTCAGTGGTAATATTGCCATCTGCATGCAAATTATCCTTACTGCATGAAATACATAAAATGCTGATGATTGTGATATAAAAGATTGTTTTCATAATTTTAATTGCCTGATTGTTAAATTGTTAATGTTAATTGTTTTAAAAAATGATATTGATCCCGCCGCTATATCCCACATAAATTCCCTGGAAGTTATTACTCCAGCGATTCTCCCAGCTCCAGATATACTTATCTATTAAACCTCTTCCTTCGGCGGTATTAGTATTGATATAATTGAATACAGGTCCTGCAAAGACCTCAAGGTTTTTAAAAGGCCTGATTGATGGCATAAACTTTAATGAGCTTTTAAAATACTCTCCCTGATGGAAGCTTTCCAGGCTCAAAGCGCTCAGCTCTATCTTAACCCTGAACACATCGGTGTTCATTAGATGGGCTCCCAGGCCCGCTTCGAGAGCGTATACCTCCTCTTCATTTTTAAAATTATAGCCCGCAGCGATGATACCATAGAGAACTTTGCCTCCTGAGCGGAAGGAAAGCATGGTCGTACGACTATCGTCAATACTCACACCAATAGATCGCTCCCCGTTCTTAATAATATTAATGATCCCAAGCGGGTGATCGCTGCTATCAGCGATATTGATAAATCCGGCAAACTGTATGCCTTTCACCTTTTTCGCAATATTGATGAAGCCAGCAAACTGTGAACCTTTAACATCTTTTGCCAGATTAATGAAGCCCGCGGCCTGACTGCCTTTAACATCGGCAGCGATATTCTGAAACCCGGCGAACTGAGCACCCTCAACGGCAGCTGCGCGATTGAGAAAACCGGCAAACTGCACACCCGGCACATTCCCGGTCGCAATATTTGAAAATCCAGCGAAAGCGACGCCCTTTCCACTGTGATAGGTGTTGATAAACCCAGCGAACATCGTTCCGTCGGCGTGTTTGCCCACATGATTCGAAAATCCTGCGAACTGGATACCAAAGGCGTCATGGCGGACGATATTTGAAAATCCCGAAAAAGCCACGCCCCGTTCAGCAGCCGAAATCCCCGCAATTAAATTGAATGAGAATAGATTGGTATCCGCGCGGGCATGGGTTCCGCGGGTGCTCAGAGGATAAAACAATCCAATATTAGCGTTGCTGACAGTCTGGCCATGAAGCTGGGTGCTGACGGCTACTAAGACGGGCAGGATGATTAAATTCCGCGTCGTCTTTCTTAAATTTAATACTGCTAAAAGTAATTTCATTTTTTGTTCTTATTTTGGGATGAGACAACCGTCCTGTCTTTTACCCCTACGCAAAAAGTGATTTTTTTCTAATAGCTCCACAGGATTTACTTCGCCCGCCTGACATAATTCCGGTAAAGGGAAATTTCTTATCTTTCGCACATAAAATGAAACAGATCTCTGAATGAAATCATTTAAATTAATTTTTACCCTGCTGCTTCTAAGTCAGCTTAGTTATGCACAAAGTATTGTCAATCTGATTGGTCGGGCAGATCAGTTTTTTGCGACAATGGATGAGGGTAAGTTCGACGAAGCTCATGCCTTTTTTGATGTAAGCGTCAAGGACAAGATCACGCCGGATGAGCTGAAATTGTTTTGGTTAAGGCTAGGAAATAGCATGGGAGAATATGAATCAGTAAATAGTGCCCAGAATAAAATTCAGGGTGAATTTTATCAGGTCACCCTGAGCTGTTCCTTTACTAAAGGCTCCCAGTCTTTCACCTTCGTATTTAACAAGGATGAAAAACTTGTCGGATTCTTTCTTGCACCCACTATTGATGAAGCAGTATATGTTCCCCCCGCATATGCTGATACCAATCTCTACCAGGAGAAGGAAGTAATCATCAAATTCGACGGCGGACAGATGGCCGGATTGCTTACTACCCCCAAAGGGCCGGGTAAATATCCGGTAGTAATTATGATTCATGGCTCTGGGCCTGCAGACATGGACGAAACCATCGGGCCAAACAAGCCTTTTAAAGACCTTGCGGCAGGTCTTGCAGCTAAGGGTATTGCTTCGATCCGTTATGTCAAACGGACAATGGTTTACCCTGGACGTTTTACGAGTGCATTTACCGTTAAAGAAGAAGTAGTAGATGATGCCCTTGAGGCGATTGCAGTCGCACGCTCCTTACCGGAAGTGGATAAGGCTCAGATTTATCTCTTCGGACACAGCTTGGGTGGAATGCTCGCACCAAGGATCGCCAGCCTTGCGCCTGACTTAAAGGGTCTTATTCTGGCAGCCGCCCCTGCCAGGAAATTTGCTGATGTGGTTAGTGATCAGAACAAATATCTGTACGAGTCATCCCAGGATACGTCAAGTGCCCTGAAAAAGCAATTCGAAGAGGCCGCCCTGGAGATCGACCACACCCGTTTGTTGAAACTGGGCAATATTGCTCCGGATTCTGTTATTCTGTCTGCACCTGCATCTTATTGGGTAGATCTTAACAATTATGATCAATTATCTGTTGCTGCGAAGTTTAAAAAACCAATGCTGATCATTCAAGGTGCTTACGATTTCCAGGTGACTCTTCAGGATTTTAATCTCTGGAAAAGCACGCTGTCATCGAATAAAAATGTGACCTTTAAACTTTATCCAAACCTGAATCATTTGCTTTCATCTCAGAAAGAAATGGGCAATGGCATGCAATACCGAACCTCGGCTAGTGTTTCAGCCGATATGATCAACGATATTGCAGTTTGGATAAAAGGAAACTGATACCTTATATATCAGCTGGCACAGACAATAGCCAAATAATATAAATTAGAAGTGTTTGAATAACATTGACTTTAGGAAATTATGGATCGACTTTAGGGGCGACGCAAAGGAATTCAGCCTCGAAGCACGTATATTTCATGCGGTGTGTGGCTTGTCTGTTGTCATTATTCTGATCAGCATTATCCTGAATTTAATCAGCGGCATGAACGGAAATGCATTATTAATGTTCATGCTTGCATTGGTAATTGCTGTGCTGTTTTACCTCTCACGCCTGAAGCAAAAACTGTTTTTGAGCATCATTTTATTCAATGTTATTGGTAACCTGCTTCTGGCGGTTAATTTCTATTTTAATTCGGGAATCAACGGACCCAGCTTAATAATCTTTTTACTCGGATCGTTTCTTACCATTGCGATTGTATCCAGGAAACAATATGTTATATGGCTGGGGCTGAACATTGGTATCGTTCTATCCCTGCTAGCGGTGTCTTTTCACCATCCGGAACTATTTAAGAACAGTTACCCGACTGATTTATCGCGCTATGTCGATCTGGCTTATTCTTACGTATTGGTTGCTCTATTGATCTTTCTAGTCACCGATTATATCCGCGTCAGTTATCATAAAGAAAAGAAACTCACCGATCATAAAGCCAGGGAGCTTCTCCTGTCAAATGAAACCAAAGACAAGCTTCTTTCTATTCTGGCTCACGACCTTCGGGCACCCTTAATCTCTATCCAGAACTACCTCGAGCTGCTTTCGGAGTTTGATTTAGGGGAAGACGAAAAACAAAGTATTAATGCAATGCTGCTTAGCGAAACCCATAATACTCAGCAAATGCTGAGCAATCTACTGTCGTGGAGCAAAACCCAGATGGAGGGAGTGAAGGCGAAACTTTCCTATTTGAATTTAAAAGAAACGCTGGCTGCTACTCTAAGCTTTCAAACGGCCATGGCGGCGAAAAAGAATATAGCACTAAAAGACAATATAGGCAGCGAAATCTATGTGATGGCAGATGGTGATATGCTGCAATTAGTCATTCGGAATTTACTCAATAATGCCATCAAATTCACTCCCGAAGGGGGGACAATTAGCCTCGATACAAAGAAGGAGGGAACCAATTGCGTAATCATGGTAAAAGATAACGGTAATGGAATTAGTGAAGAGAGTCAGCAAAGCCTTTTTTCACTCAAGGCAAGACCCACATTCGGGACACGTAACGAGAAGGGCTTCGGATTGGGCCTCGTTTTAAGTAAAGAATTTAGTGAAATTCAGAATGGAGAATTGTGGTTTGAAAGTATCCCCGGAACCGGAACCACCTTCTTTTTAAGCCTGCCCGATCATTCTACATAAAATACCTATTTAATTCTCTGTCCAATATCAGGCAGGAATCCTGTGATAAGCCCGATAAGAGGCAAAAATGAACACACGCTGAACACGAATTCGATACTAGTGCGATCTGCCAGAGCGCCCAGTAATGCAGAGCCTATTCCACCCATGCCAAAAGCAAAGCCAAAAAACAATCCTGATATCAATCCCAATTTTCCCGGGATAAGTTCCTGAGCATAAACCAGAATGGCGGAAAACGCGGATGCCAGAATCACGCCAATCGGCACAGTAAGTACTGCCGTCCAGAACAAATTCGCGTGAGGAAGTAGTATAGTAAAAGGCGCTACACCAAGTATTGAGCCCCAAATTACATATTTACGACCAATACGATCTCCCACCGGCCCTCCGATTAAGGTACCTGCAGCTACGGAAAAGAGGAAAATGAAGAGATAAACCTGCGAACTTTGTACAGACACCCCAAATTTATGTATCATATAAAAAGTATAATAGCTACTCATACTGGCCAGGTAGAAATATTTCGAAAAAATAAGTGCCAGTAAAATCATAACAGATATCACTATTTTTCTTTTCGAAACGACCTGTATTTCATGAGCAGCCGAAATCGCTTTCTTAACATGTAATTTAATTCTGCCTTTATACCAGCTACCTACATTTATCAGAATAATAATCGCCAAGAGTGCCAGAACAGAAAACCAGATAATACTTGACTGACCGTAAGGCACAATAATAAGCGCCGCCAATAGCGGACCGATCGAACTGCCCATATTGCCGCCCACCTGAAAGACGGATTGTGCCATACCTCTACGGCCACCGGAAGCCATATGCGCCATGCGAGATGCCTCAGGATGAAAAATAGAGGAACCAATTCCTACCAATGCGACAGAAAGGATCAGAGTTGAAAAGCCGCCGGCGAAAGACAAGCACACGAGCCCGGTAAGAGTAATGGCCATTCCTGTGGCGAGGGAATAGGGCTTTGGCTTTGTATCGGTATATATACCCACGAAGGGCTGCAGCAATGATGCGGCTAGTTGGAAAGTCAGGGTGACAAGGCCGATTTGTGCAAAGGTAAGGCTGAAGGAATCTTTAACGATCGGGTAGATCGCCGGAATAAGTGATTGGACAGTATCGTTCAATAAGTGCGAAAAACTAATCGCTATAAGAATAGGAAAAACTACTTTGTTTGCTGCCGTTCCAACGGCTGAAACTGGTACTTCCCCGGGGTCGTCTACATTTCCATTCATATTCCGCAAGTGCCAACAAATATCAGATCTATAAATCGAAAAAGCTATACCGATTGTGATTTTTAGATAAAATAATTCTGCAAATGACTAGAAATTTGAACCATTAAAAATTTCCCTGAGGTGCCACATCGCTTTATTCTTATCCGACGAGTCGCCGATACGGACAATGTCGCATAAAGCCAATAACTTATAGAGCCGATGGTCAGCTTTTGCTGCCCTGATTTGAGCTGAATAGAGCGGAAGGATCGTCTGTCCTCTTTCCTTCCCGGTATGGTCAGCCCAAACAAGCTTTTCCTCCGTAAAGAAGGTAAGGTAGAGTGATGATTCTGAATGTGCTGTAAAAATACCATCGCTTACCGGCCCTAACTGCGCCGGAAAGACATACTGAAGGCCGTATTCCAGAAATTTTAGAAAAACTTCCCTATCTACTGACCGGCTATCCGGCAGAAGCAAGCCGGCAATCGTTGAGCGGTTCAATGATTCACATACCTCCGAAGCAGAGATAAATAGTTGTTTAGAAATATCTACTATCCGTAAATGTTGAGGCTCGTCGACGATTAGTTTCAACAAGATCACAATATCCTGAGGACGCATGCCCTTATGTTCTTTCATGAAAGAAAGATAAGAAAAAATATCGATTCTTGATTCGCGAAAAGCGAAAGAAAGTTTATAAGGGTTTAACAATCCCCTTATTTATTTTTTCTTTTTTTTAATCGAATTAACTCAACGGGGCACCGACCGGCAAATCACAGCGATGTCCGGGAAGCCCATGGGCAGGATTATTTTTCAGGCCTGCAGGTGCAGCCTGGTTTGAGGGCTGAGGAAGAGCCACGGGCATCCCTTCCGCTGATGCTTTGAGGGGAGCACCGACGGGCAAATCGCATCGATGACCAGAAACGCCATGTTCAGGGTTAAGTAAAAGCTCTCCGGTTTCGCTGATCGGAACGGCAGGCCCTTGCTGGAATGCAGGTGCGGCCTCAGGCTTGTTACTCTGAACGACTACAACTGTTGCCGCTCCAGCAAGAATTATGGCTCCTATAATTACTATTGTTCTCATTTCTTCTTTTTTTCGATGTCTGATTCAGGGCGAATTTACGAATTATTTACTTGTCGCCAATCTTATCAAGCCGCTATAGATTCGTTGGTAATACGAGTGCATGAAATAAAAAGAATCGGAGACTTAAGATTTTCAGGAAAGCAATTTCTGTCGTAAAAGAAATTCAAGTTGATCATTGGAAAGGCTGAGTTTTGAATTCATTTCCTGAATCTCCCTGTTGGCCTTGAACACCTCGTATGCCTTCTCGATTGTTTCTTCCAACTCCTTCTCGCTCCAGGGTTTGCTCAAATAATGATATATTTTACCTTTGTTGACAGCATCGATTACAGCATTCATATCAGCATAACCGGTTAATAAAATTCGGATGGGATCAGGATATTTTTCAATAACTTTTTCTAGAAATTCTATTCCGGTCATGTTCGGCATGCGCTGATCAGTGATAATGATCTCTACTTGTTTGGTCTCGAGAATCTTCATCGCTGCGTCAGCACTCACTGCGATCATAATGTTATATTTAAGCCTAAAAGCAGCTTTGAATGATATCAGGTTATTTTCTTCATCATCAACATAAAGGATATCAATCTTTTTATCGGACATTTGATTATACCATTACTTTTGTTCAAAAATAAGTATAATTAATAAAAACAACTATTTATAAGCGATATTGTTTGCCGAAAACAATTTTGGAATGTTGTCATCTAATGAAAAAGCAGTCCTATATGCTCGCATATTAACTAAAATATGGCAATTCAATTTAATAATGGGAATCCTGTTGTAAGGCTAAGAGCTTTCAGGGCAATTGATGATCCCACATCCTGTGAATTATTTATCGAGGGTCATAAGCGCGTACTGACGAGTATAGGGGTTGAGAAAGTTACTTCTTCAAATAATCAATGGATGTACAATCCGGCGGCTTTCGTTATGATCGTTGAATCGCTGGATAAGGAACACATCTACGGTGGGGCCAGAATCCATGTAGCCGGAGGGTCTGAACCATTACCCATAGAGCAGGCTACAGGTACAATTGATCCCGATATTTACAATCTCGTATATCAATATGCACAAAAGGGAACGGGCGAGGGCTGTGGGCTATGGAATTCCCGGGAAATTGCGGGATACGGGATTGGAAGTATCTTTCTAACGAGGGTTGGCGTAGCGATGTCAGCACAGATCGGACTCGATTCTTTGTTTGGTTTATGTGCTCCTTACACCGTAAAAATGGCTCAAAGCGTAGGATATGAAATTGAGGAAGGAATTGGCAATAAGGGTACTTTTTACTACCCGAAACTCGATCTGGTAGCTACGGTACTTATTTTACGCGACCTAAAAAATCTGAGCGCCGCAGACGACGAAAATCGCCGGGCAATTATGTCTTTACGTGACAACCTACAGGGGGTACGTATTGAGGAATTGCGGCAAAAGAAGATCGAAATTCATTATGATATAAACATACCGAATATGGATCAATGGGATCTACAAAAGACTATTGATAACGCAAAAAAATTAACCTTTACTGACAAGATTAATGAAGAGAATATAAATTTATTCTAAACGGTGTTTTTATATTCGCTCCAATATATTCGTTCCAACATTGAAGCGTTTGTGAATTTATAACTAGAGAAAGAGTCATTATATGAAAAACATCACTGAAGCGCTGAAGAATATGTCGGCACATGATCAACAGGTTTGTCGACCTGTTTTTTTTCGAACCAATAATTCTATTGATAAAAACGCATTAAATGCCCTGATCGAGACTGATCAGATTACTTTTGTGCATGACGTTCTTCACAGTCAGCTTCAGGAGTTAATTAAAATTAAACATCCTTCGGTTCGGCTCCGAGCGGAAGATTACCCTGCACTTATTTCAGATCATCTTGCGGGACGCGACATCGACACCTATGGTGTATGGGTATATTATCCTTGGAACAGACGTCTTGTACATTTACTGGATGAAGACGAGTTTATTCAAGTCCGCGTTAACCGCAATCAATATAAAATCACGAAGACGGAACAAGAATTACTGCGCACTAAGCGCATTGGGATCATTGGACTTTCTGTTGGTCAGTCGATAGCGCTAACCCTGGCCATGGAACGGGGTTTCGGTGAGTTGAGGCTTATCGATTTCGATACACTAGACTTGAGCAATCTGAACCGTCTTCGCAGTGGCGTTCATAATTTAGGAGTTTCTAAGGTAGTCATTGCGGCTAGGGAAATTGCTGAAATCGATCCTTTTCTCAATGTAACATGCTTTACCTCCGGGCTTCAGGAAGAAAACATGGCTGAATTTCTCACCGCTAACGGAAAACTTGATATTCTGGTCGACGAATGTGACGGGCTGGACATCAAGATCCTGGCACGTTTCAAAGCCAGGGAACTGGGTATTCCGGTGCTAATGGATACGAGCGACCGTGGAATGCTTGACGTCGAACGTTTCGACCTCGAGCCAGATCGTCCGATTTTACATGGTACAATCGAAAATGTAGATCCTAAAACGATCAAAAATCTGAGTACGGAGGACAAAATCCCGGTCATGCTGCAAATGCTGGGAATAGAGAATATATCGCTCAGAGCGAAGACCTCTATGCTCGAAGTAGAGCAAACGATCAATACCTGGCCCCAGTTAGCTAGTTCCGTTGCTCTGGGAGGAGCTGTAGGGGCCGATGTATGCCGTCGTATATTGCTTGACCAGTTCCATGAGTCGGGACGATATTATATCGATCTTGAAGAATTGATCGCCGACACAAAACAAGAGGAAGATGTTTTTATGCGCCACAATCCTTTTGCGCCGCTATGGGTAGAAGACCTGCAAGAAATGGCAGACAAAGTAGGCTATGAGACACTGACTAAGGATATAATTCCCGACAATGAAACCATCAGAATACTGGTGGAGGCCGCCGGCCTCGCCCCCTCTACAGGCAATGATCAGCCCTGGAAATGGCTTTATAAAAAAGGTGTCTTGTTCCTTTTTCACGACGAGTTCCGTTCTTTTTCTTTCGGCGACTTCCAGAAAACAGCTTCATTTATAAGTCTCGGTGCGGCTTATGAAAACCTGTATATAAAGGCAATAACTCTCGGGATTGAGCCCTACTACAAGTTCTTTCCTGATAGTACAACAGAAAAACTCGTTGCGAAAATCAGGTTCAAGAAGTTAGAACCTGATATTGACACTGATCGCCTCAAATCGCTAGGACAAGCAATTGTCAAAAGACATACCAATAGGATATTAGCGCCAAAAGTACTGGTGGCTGAAGATGTAATTGAACGCCTGAGGAATATTACAGAATCGATTCCTGGTGCGAAATTCAAATATTTTGAAGACGAAAAACAAATTAAGACCATGGCGCGAATCATAGGTGCCTGCGATAAGATTCGTCTGCTCCACCCCGAAGGCCATTATGATTTTGTACACAGAGAAATGCGTTGGACCACAGAAGACTCGGAACGGACGAGGGATGGCATAGATATCCACACCCTGGGGCTTGGTCACTCGCTGATGGCTGCAATGAGCGTGATCAAAAATGAGAAAGTTATGCAGGCAGTACAAGAGTTGGAAGGAGGGAATGCGATCAGTATGCTCGCAATACGTACCCTGTCAACTGCCTCCGCGCTTTGTATGATCAGCCTTCCCGGCTATAGACTCAAAAATTTCTTCGAAGGGGGGCGTGCTATGGAAAGATTCTGGCTCGAAGCCACTAACTTTAAGCTTGCAATTCATCCGGTTATTTCACCACTTTATCTTTTCTCCCGTATATTACACGGAGATAATGAAGGTCTGTCCGAAAAAAATATACTGGAGCTTGAACAACTCAGACAGCAATTTAACGAAATAACAGGGTCTGGCAACGATGATTCAGAGGTATTTCTGGCAAAAATAGCGATCGCTCCTGAACCATCATTAAAAGCGCAGCGTCTGGCGATAGAAGATATTTTAGTATTTGACGAATAGGTTTTAGATTAGATCACAGAAAAGTTATTAGCGACAGGTACCATGGCCAAAGTTTAAAATGAAAAGATATTGTTTCTTACTTTTCGTATTTTCTGTTAGCGCATTTCTTTCATTATCTGCTTTTGCCCAAACACCGGTAGTTTTTGACGGCAACACGGTAATGATAGGAAGGCACGTAGCCATACTTGAAGACCCTACTAATAAACTTGATATAAACGAAGTAAGGCATTCCAATGCGTTTATTCCTTCGGAAACACCTATTCCTAATTTACAGCTCAGCAAGTCAGATTTCTGGATTAGATTTTCTGTAAAGAACAATAGCGATATTGATCATTTCATTCTCGAACTCGAATATCCGATGCTCAATGTGTGTGAGTGTTATCCGGGAAAGGATGGAGAGATTCAAAAACTGAGTTATATCAGTAATTTTTCTAAGCGCAAATACAAACATCAGAATTTTCTTTTTGATATCTGGCTAAAGCCCGGAGAAACCGGGCTTTATTACCTCAAAGTAAGAAGCTCAGAACAGATGGTGTTGCCCCTGATGCTCGGCACCCCGCAGGCTATCTCCGACAAGCATCTTACCAATGATCTGGTATGGGGAATATTTATAGGTCTCATCATGGTGATGGTGATCTATAACTTCTTCATCTACCTTTCTGTAAAAGACAAAAGCTACCTCTATTACGTTTTATATAGCTTCTTCATCGGAATCACTCAAATCACGCTCAGTGGCTATACTTATAGGTTTTTGTTCCCCAGTCTGCCCGAACTAAACCATTTGAGCATCGTAATTTTTCCCGGGGTTGCGGGTATTTTAGGGAACCTGTTCATGATGAACTTCCTGCAAACGAAAGAAAATACCCCACGATTGCACAAGTTCATTTATATCTCTATCCTCCTTTATTCAATAGCTATCATTCTCAGGTTACTCGGATATGGCCAGGCTAGTTACAGAGCTATAGATGTTGCTGCAATCACTACCGTTTTTATCACTTTCACAGTAACAATTGTGCTTTCATTAGAAGGGTCCAGACCGGCTAAACTATTTCTGCTGGCGTTCACCATGTTCTTTGCTGGCCTCTTACTGTTTGTTCTCAGGAACCTGGGTATTATTCCGTATAATAATTTCAGCAATTATACTAAAGAGACAGGAATCGCGCTTGATGTAGTTCTACTCGCATTTGCACTGGCGGATAAAATAAACGTGTTAAAGCTGGAAAAGGAAAAGTCGCAGGAAGAGACACTATATGCATTAAGAGAAAACGAACGCATTATACGCGAACAAAATGTAGTCCTTGAAACCAAGGTAAAAGAACGTACGGTTGAGTTGCTTGAGACAAATAATGAACTTAGCCAGACCCTGATTGATTTGAAAGAGGCGGAAGGGCAGCTGGTTGAAGCCGAGAAAATGGCTTCTCTTGGCCAATTAACGGCAGGTATCGCCCATGAGATTAATAATCCCATTAACTTTGTTACGTCTAATATTAACCCGCTTAACCGGGATGTCGATATCTTAATAGACTTTATTCAAGAAATTGAAAAAATAGGCCTGTCAGAGCTCCCCATCGAAGAAAAACAAAAGCTTATCGAAGCTCAAAAAGAAGAACTTGATTATGATTATTTAAAACTCGAGATTGCTCAGCTTTTGAAAGGCATTCACGAAGGAGCAACACGTACCTCTGAAATTGTAAAAGGATTGAGGGTCTTCTCCCGCTTGGATGAAGACGCACTCAAGCATGCGAATATGAACGACGGTCTGGACTCCACCCTAATCGTTATTAATAATTTATTGGGTAATATTAAGCTGGAAAAAGAGTATGGAGATATCCCGGATATTGAATGCTTTCCTGGAAAATTGAATCAGGTTTTTTTGAACATAATTTCCAACGGCATTCATGCCATACATGCGAAATTTGGGGATCAGCAAGGTGGTCTACTCCGGATTGTCACCCAAAGTGATGAACAAAATGTCATTGTAAAGATTGAAGATAATGGAATCGGAATGGATGAAGCAACGAAGAAAAAGATCTTCGAACCATTTTTCACTACGAAAGATGTAGGCGAAGGTACCGGCCTCGGAATGTCTATCGCATACAATACTATCAGGCGTCATAACGCTGAAATCCAGATTAACAGCGTAAAGGGAGAAGGATCAGAGTTTATACTAATATTGCCGATAATTCATATAAATAACGAAGAGGATCTTTAAGTGGAAAAACAGGAGAAAATTAAAATACTGTACGTTGACGATGAGGTAAACAACCTGACTGGCTTTAAAGCTTCATTCAGGATGAATTATAACATCATAATCGCAGTGAATGCAACAGATGCACTCGAACATCTGAACGCCCATCCTGATATACGTGTCATCTTCTGTGATCAGAAAATGCCTGGAAAAACAGGAGTGCAGTTTTTTGATGAAATCCGAAGCAGATATCCCAAGCCAATCAGGATTCTTTTGACAGGTTACGCTGATATTGATTCTGTAATAGATGCCATCAACCTTGGAAATGTTTTTCGATACGTAAAAAAACCCTGGAATGACGCCGATATCCTAACGGCGATAAACGAGGCCAATAAGTTCTATGTCTCCAACTCTTTATTGGAAGTGAAAAATGAAGAGCTGCAAAAGGCCTATAACGAGCTTGACAAATTCTCATATAGCGTAACGCATGATATGAGGGGTCCGCTACTTAGTATTCTTGGTGCTATAGAAGCTGCCCAACATATGGAGAGTATTGAGGACATCCGCAAGATGCTGCTTCTAATGAAGGGATCAGTGGAAAATCTCGATGAATTTATTAGAAGTATTCATGATTACTATAACCTTAACCGGGGAGAACTTGAGCTCCAGGAGATCGACCTGAAGGCAATAGTGGACGAGCAAATTAAAATATTTAACTTTACTTTCCTGATGAGTGATGTAAAATTTAGTACCAATATTCAGCAAAAGGAAGTCTTCAGGGGTGACGAAATGTCCATTAAACTGATACTGAATAATCTTCTATCTAATGCGTTTAAGTACCAGAGGCGTGATAACAACGAAAAAATTGTAGATCTTAACATATTGGTTGAAAACGGGAACGCAATGATTGAGGTGAGTGATAATGGAGTTGGGATCGATAAAAACTATATAGGTGATATATTCAACATGTTCTTCCGTGCAAATTCTGAAAAAGTAGGTTCAGGTTTTGGATTATATAATGTAAAAGCTGCCGTTTCGAAACTTAATGGTACAATAAGCGTAGAATCGGAGGTAAACAAAGGCAGTCGTTTTACAGTTTTATTACAGAATAAATAGATGCTCTCTCCGTACCCCCATTTTATCATTATTGATGACAGTCAGCTTGACTGTTTCATTGGGGAGAAAATTATCCAGAACACCGGAACATATTCATCGATTAAATCCTTTGCAGAATCCCAAGATGCTTTAGAGACCATAATAAATAATCCTCGAAGTCCTGAAGATCCCATGACAATTATCGTCTTGGATATCCAGATGCCGTTTATGAACGGCTTTCAATTCGTTGAAGCATTCGAGAAACTTCCCGATTACATCCGTTCAAAATATGCTATTTTTATGTTCAGCTCATCCATAAATGAGAGCGATAAAAACCGCATTGAAAATCATCCTGCTATTTTGAAATTCTACAGCAAACCCATCTCTAAAGACACGGTTGCAAATATGATAGCCAGTTTGAAATAGTTCTCAGAATTCTAATTATAAGCCAAACACGTCTACACCTTGTTCGAAAATAATATCAACAGGGATCCCCTTTTTACTTAAGCGCGCCAAATCAGATTTCAACTCATCGTGGATGAGAGCCATATCTTTTTGTACTTTTTCAACAGCCACCTTGTCCCCATTGCCCTGAAGCATCAGGATCTTAGCACTCAGCTCATTCATGGCGAGGGAAAACTTATCGAAATTAATCTTGTAGCTGCCGGATGGACTTCTTTCGAAGGCACCTTTCTCATTAAAGAAGTTGAAACACAACATATTGGCCTTCCCGTGTGATTCGCTGGCACCGAAACGCACAGACCTAAGGATACCCGCCATAAACGTAGTAAAATACTCCCTTATATCCCCTTCCAGTTCACCTTTCTGAAGCAGTCTGCTCACCATATAAAGACCCAGAATATCTGCTTTACCCTCTTCCAGCCAGGAATATTGCTCCTGAAGCGCCTCCCTCACGAAGCCCTTTCCTGTAACAGTCGACTTAATGCCCAGGCCATGTGCTACCTCATGGAACATCACATTCGAAAAGAAGGCGTCGAACTTTACATATTTCTGCTGCTCCTTATCGATAAGTTCTTCCGAGATAGGAAGCATGATTTTCTCGAACTTTGCCTTCATCGCATTCTTTAACTGAGAACGTCGGGTGCCCTTTTTCTGTTGTATGTGTTCATCGTTCGGCAGGTTAACGGCAATAGTCTTGCCACCCGCATTTCCGTCACCAGCATAATAAACCACATCAAAAGCTGCCAGTTGCGATTCTGTACCGGGGGTCTCACTCTTATAAGCCGCACC